>JAIOIE010000030.1 GCA_019912665.1 Deltaproteobacteria bacterium | reverse complement strand
GCCCCGCCCACCCGTCCTCCTCCGTCCTTTTAAGGAAGACCGCCGCATCAGGGTCGTTAGGGCTTATCTCGCTTATGGCCAGGGCCGTCTTTTTTGCCTCATCGGTCCTGGAAGAGGCGTTATAAGACTTAAGGAGCGCTTTGAGAAATTTCAATTGCTGGTGGGTATCGCCCTTGAGCCTATAGACCTCCGCGAGGCCTGCCATGACCTGCTCGTTCGCTGGGCTGCTATTATAAAGGCCCTGGTACATCTTCTCGGCCCTGTCGAGCTTGCCTTGCGAGACGAGCCTGTCGAATATAAGCGAATACTCGGCCATGGCGTCCTTGTCGAACGACATGCGCTGGTATATCTCGGCGAGCTTCAAGCGGACCCCTATGTTGTCAGGGTCCACCTCGACCATTTTTTTGAGAAGATCGAGCACCTCGGCTGATTTCCCGCGGCGCTCGAAGTAGGTGACGATATAGCTGTACTCGCTTATCGCGTCCGCGATAAGCCTCTGCTTGGTGTAGAGTTCGGCGAGCTTGTTGTGGACTTCGATCGCGTCGTCAAGCTTCAATATCTGCTTGTAGACGGCTATGGCCTTCAGGTAGAAGCCCCTCTGGGCATTGGCCTTGGCGACCTCGGTATACTCCTTTATGGCATCTTCTTTCCTCCCGAGCTTGACGAAAAGGTCGCCAATCCTGAGGCGTATGGAGATGTCCCTGGGGTCTGCGTCGACCGCCGCCCTGTACTCGGCTATGGCCTTATCCAAATAGCCCTTCTGGGCGAGCTTCTGGGCCTTGTCTATGAGTTTTTCCTTAAGAGCCATATACCCCCGATACTACCATATCGAAATATCGGCAATTCCGTAGAAATCCAAAGGGCCAAACCCAAAAAAATTATAACATATTTTTTTTACGTGAAAAATCAAGAGCTTGGGCCTGTCCTGGTGCGCTCCCGGAACAGGCAAGGAGAAGGCCGCCTTCGAGCTCCCCTGCGAGCCTCTCTTCCCAGCTTGAGAGCCCCGAGGCCTCGAAGGATGCACTGAACCCCTCGGAAAACCTCCTGACAAGCAGGTTTTTAAGCTCTCCGGCCCCTATACCGCTCCACTCGTCCACAGCGGCCATCGCGGAGGCCAATCCAGGGCCGAAGACCTTTTCGTTAAGCTCCAGGTCGGCGCTAACGAGTATTGAGCCGTGCTGCAGGAATGCGCGCCTGAAGCGCCTTTGGGCGCTCCCGACAAGCTTCCTTCCGCCTGCCATGATCTCGAACCTGGACGGCGACTGGAAGCAGGCCCTGCTCCGTCCAGCGCCGGATCTGCCCTTGAAAAGCGCGGCCTCGACCCCCGCGTCTTTAAGGGCGGCGGCTATGCACCCGCTTATAACGGAATATGCGCCGGTAATGCCGCCTGAAAAGAGCGTGTCGTCGGAGAGCCCGGTTACCGAATAGGTGACCTCGTGCCAGTGGACGACCGCCCTGCCGCCCGTGACCCTCCTTACTACAGGCAGGCCCAGGCCCAGAAACGGGCCGGGGTCCTGTAGATAGCCGAGCGAGATGGTGGGCCGGTCCCAGCCGTAGAGCCTGAGCGTCGGACGGCCGCTCCCCGACTCGAGGGACCTGAGAATGGAGGAGTCCCTGGCCATGTTCACCTGGCCTGGCAGGTCTCCGTCTATTATAAGCCTCCAGTCCATCGGGCTCTCCAGATGATTAAGGTCCGGCATGGCCCAGGTCAGGGACGCGCCGTCGGATAAAACTCATCAGGGTGCTCAAAAAGCTCAAGATGCAAGGAGTCGAAAAATGAGGAATGAGGCGTACTTTTTTTGTACGCCGTAGTTGCCATTTTGAAGACGACGCAGCAGATTGGGCTTTTTCAGCACCCTGTCAGGTGAACCGCGAGAGGAAGTCTATGTTGGTATTTCCGGCAATGAAATCGTGGTCCCTCATTATCCTCAAGTGAAGCGGTATGTTCGTCTTTATGCCGCCTATGTGGAACTCCTCAAGCGCCCTGGTCATCCTGGCGATGGCCTCCTCCCTGGTATCGGCGTGCACGATGAGCTTGGCAAGGAGGTTATCGTAGTGAGGGGGCACGTTGTAGCCGCAGTATATGGCGGTATCGACCCTCACCCCAAGGCCGCCGGGGATGATGAGCTCGGTTATCTTTCCGGGGCAGGGCATGAAGGTCTTGGGGTCCTCCGCGTTTATGCGGCACTCTATGGAATGCCCCTTCATCGTCATGTTTCTCTGCTTAAGGCGGAGCTTCTCCCCGAGCGCTATCTTTATCTGCGATTTCACGAGGTCCACCCCGGTGACCATCTCGGTTACCGGGTGCTCCACCTGGACCCTGGTATTCATCTCCATGAAATAGAAGTTCTTGTTCTTGTCAAGGAGGTATTCGACCGTGCCGACGTTCGAGTAGCCGATGCCCTTGGCGAGCCTCACCGCGGACTCGCCCATCTTGTGCCTGAGCCTCGCGTCCATTACGGGCGACGGGCACTCCTCAAGTATCTTCTGGTGCCTCCTCTGTATGGAGCACTCCCTCTCTCCGAGGTGGATGACGTTCCCGTGCTCGTCGGCCATGACCTGTATCTCTATGTGGCGGGGGAGCTCGCAGAACCTCTCTATGAAGACCTCGCCGTCGCCGAACGCGGCGACCGCCTCGGACTTGGCGGTATTGAAGGCGCTCGCGAGGCTCGCCTGCGTGTGCACCAGCTTCATGCCCCTTCCGCCCCCGCCGGACGCGGCCTTTATGAGGACCGGGAAGCCTATCTTCTTCGATACCTCCAGGGCTTCCTTCTCGTCGGAAAGGCCGCGGTTGCTCCAGGGCAGCACCGGCACCTTAAGCTCTTCGGCGAGCCGCTTGGCTTGCACCTTGTTGCCCATGAGGCGCATGGTGTTCGAGGTCGGCCCGATGAACTTGATCCCGCATTTTTCGCAGGCCTCGGCAAAGCCCGCGTTCTCCGCAAGAAAGCCGTAGCCGGGGTGCACGGCCTCCGCGTCAGCCACCTCCATCGCGCTTATAAGCGAGGTGATGTTCAGGTAGCTGTCCTTGCTCTTTGCCGGGCCTATGCAGATCGCGCCGTCGGCAAGCCTCGTGTGCAGGGCCTCCCTGTCGGCCTCGGAGTAGACCGCCAGCGTCTTTATGCCCATCTCGCGGCAGGCCCTGATTATCCTGACCGCAATTTCACCCCTGTTAGCTATCAGTATCTTGTTGAACATCCGTATCCTTTGCGGTTTCCCCTGCGGGCCGCGCCGAACCGGCGCGGTGCGGGTTATTTCGAGACCTCTATGTGGAAGAGGGGCTCGCCGTACTCTACGGGCTGGCCGTTCTCGACGAGTATCGAGACGACCTTGCCGTTAAAGTCGCTTTCGACCTCGTTCATGAGCTTCATGGCCTCTATTATGCAGAGTGTCTGGGCCTTCTTCACGACCGACCCGACCTCGATGAAGGGCGAGGCCTCGGGCGAGGGCGACCTGTAAAAAGTGCCGACCATCGGCGAGGTAATGACCTTTATGTTGTCCGGCCTGGCCTTTCCGGCGTCTTCCTTCACCGGCTCCTTTTGAGGCGCGCTGGCGGGCGCGGCTTCCGGCATGGCCGCTTCCCTTGCGGGAAGCGCGGCATAGGCGTTCCCCCTCTTGAGCCTCACCTTGCCGTCCGGCCCCTCCAGCTCGAACTCGACGATATCCGTTTCCCTCAGGAACTTGTAGATGGCTTTTATGTCCTTTATGTCCATTGGTCCTCCTCAGACGTCTTCCTCAAGAACGATTTCAAAATGCGCTTGCCTTCCCCAATGCACCTTTTCGCAGGGTGTTGAAAATACCCTGCTAAGCAATCCAGGGATGGATTGCCAAATTGCGAAGAATATCCAAGTCGAGCAATTTGTGAGGCTTGGACGGATCCATTCCGACCAAGCCGTGGTTGAAAAAGTCCAGGAAGGACTTTTCAACATCCCGTTATACCTCGATCAATTCCTTCGCCGTCTTCGTAAGGAGCTCGCATCCGCCCTTCACTACGAGCGCCATGTCCTCTATCCTCACGCCGGCGTAGCCCGGGAGATATATGCCGGGCTCTATTGTGACGACCATGCCCTCATCGAGGACGTCTTCGGAGAGCGGGCCGAGCGAGGGGCGCTCGTGGATGTCGAGCCCGACCCCGTGGCCGGTCCCGTGCCCGAAGAACTTACCGTACCCGGCCTTCTCTATGACTTTCCTCGCCGCGCCGTCCACCTCGGAAGCCCTTCTGCCCGGCCTTATCGCATCGATGGCGGCTGACTGGGCGTCCTTTACTATGCCGTATATTTCCCTCTGCCGGGGCTTAAGCTTCCCGGCAGCAAAAGTGCGGGTCTCGTCAGAATTGTATCCGTCCATCAGGACGCCCATATCCACAACAACGAGCTCGCCTTTTTTTATCCTTTTCCCTGACGCCCTGCCGTGCGGGAGTGAACCGCGCTCGCCAGAAGCGATTATCGTGTCGAAGGCCATCGCCTCGGCGCCTTTTCTCCGGAGGTCCACCTCTATGGAGAAAGCGGCCTCGCTCTCGATCGCGCCCGCCCTTACAAGCCGCGCGGCCTTCCTGAAACCGACGTCAAGAAGGTTTGCCGAGGCCCTTATCTTTTCGACCTCGAAGAGGTCCTTCCTCTCCCTCAGGCGCTCTATAAGGCCGTCCGCAGGCCGGAGCCTTACTTTCGGGAGCGCCTTGGCGAGTTTCCTGTACGAGGCATAATTGAGGTTCGGGGCCTCGAAGCCGAGGGCCTTTATCCTCTTCTCAAGTACGAGCGCGGATATCTCGTCCAGCGCCTTCCTGAATATCCGTATTTTGAAGCCCTTGACCTCTTCCCTGGCCTGGGCCGTGTACCTCGGGTCAGTAAGGAAAAACGCCTCGTCGTGCGTTACGACAATAAATGCGTTCGAGCCGGTAAAGCCGGAAAGGTATCTCGCGTTCTTGAGGTCGCTTACTAGGATGGCGTCAAGCTTATCACCGAGGAGCGTCCTCAGGCCCCTCAGCCTCCCCCTGTAGTCCGGTTCCCGCTTAGCCCCCAAGCGCCTGCCCTCTCAGCGAAGCTCCTCGGAGGCCGTAACTGCGGCCTTCCGGAGGAGATACCTTGCCTTTCCGATATTGGAGTCGCCCGCGAGGACGAACGCTATGTAGTAGTCCTCTGACGCCATCCTGAGGAGTATGTCCACGGAGGCCGTCGAGACCATGACCTCCTGGACGCTCCCCAGGTTAAGGAGGTCGGAGGCCTTTCCTATCTCGTCCACTACCTTGCCGTACTCGACCCCGACGGTCTCGACGTCATATCCGCCGGACTTTATAAACTGCTCGACGGATATGCCGTCCCTGCCCATGAGAGTCGCGGCAACGCCGCCGTCGATAGCCTCGACCAGTTCCTTCAATATGCTCTTGAAAGGCATCTTTCCCGACCTCTCAGTTCTCGTCCCTGGCGGGCTTTTTCCTTCCGCGCCCGGCTGCAAGGGCCTTGAGACGCTCTATCCTGAAACTCAGTGACTGGTCCCAGGGGTTCGTATCGGCCAGGATCTTGTAGACAATCAGGGCGTCCTCGTAAAGGCCCTGTTTTTCCAGGACCTCGGCCATGGTTGCGGTAAAAAAGATATCATCTCCGGCCTTTATGTTCCTCATGCTCTCCGGCCCTGGTTTAATGTCCTAAATTATTAAAGAAACGGCGGCAAGTCAAGATAAAAAGGGGTTCCTCCCCTGTGCTCATTCGCGCGTGTAAGACTCAAGAAATCCGAGGATATCCTCCTCCGGGACCTCCTGGAGGACTACCTTCCCGAGCTCTATCGCCAGCACGAACCTTATCCTCCCTCCGACGACCTTCTTATCGAGCCTCATGGCATCGAGGAAGTCCCTAGGTGGTATTGCCGGAGGCGAAAAGGGGATGCCGAGGGCCTTCAGGAGTCCCTCGATCCTCGGGCCGCATTCGCGGCAAAGGCCGAGCCTTTCCGAGAGGCCGGCCGCCATGCGCATGCCGATTGCGACCGCCTCGCCGTGCCTGTACGCTCCATACCCGGCGAGCGCCTCTATGGCGTGGCCGAAGGTGTGGCCGAAATTGAGGATGGACCGGAGGCCCTCCTCCTTTTCATCAAGGCCGACGACCTCGGCCTTGATCCTGCACGAGGCCGCTATGGCCTTCTCTATCTCGGGACCTGGCGTAAGGAGCTTCGAGGCGTTCTCTTCAAGGAACGCGAAAAAACCGGAGTCCCATATGACCCCATATTTGACGACCTCGGCAAGCCCCGCTTTCACCTCCCTTTCCGGAAGGGTCTTTAGCACGTCTGGGTCTATGAATACCGCCCTGGGCTGGTAGAATGCTCCTATGAGGTTCTTCCCCCTCGGATGGTTTACCGCGGTCTTTCCGCCTACGGAGCTGTCCACCTGGGAAAGGAGTGTCGTAGGGACCTGGATGTAAGGCACGCCCCTCAAGTATGTCGCGGCCACGAACCCGGCCATGTCCCCTATGACCCCGCCGCCGAGCGCTATTACGGGGGAGGACCTCTCAAACCGTTCCGCGATGAGCGCGTCGTATATCTTCGAGGCCTCCTCAATGCTCTTGTATTCCTCGCCGTCCGGCACGGTGATTAAAAAAGGATCGAGCCCTGCCGAGGCAAGGCTTTCAACGACTGTTCCGCCGTAAAGCTCCCCGACCGTGGGGTTCGTTATGACAGCTGCCCTGCCTTTTAGGCCGAGGTCCCTTACGAGACTGCCCATGCCTTTGAGGATACCCCTCTCGACATGGATGTCGTACGACCTTTCCTTGAGCTCTACCCTTATGGCGCCCATTTTCCGCCTTGCGAAGATATATTAAACTTCAAATGCAAACTCTTGATACTGCTATATTCCTTTTATGCGTCGCGCACGTATCTCTCGATTATGTCCGCGACCTCGTCAGCGCTCTTTCCGGTGGTTTCCACCTCAAGGTCGCAGTCCCTGTACGCAGGTTCCCTTTCGCGAAGGAGCCTTAGCGCCGCCTCCCGCCTCTCGCCAGCCGGGAGGAGCGGCCTGTCGTCCCTGTCCCCGACCCTCTTGAGTATCTCGTCAATTGATGCCGTAAGGCATACGAGCGTGCCCCAGCTCCTGAAAAGGGCACGGTTCCCGGGATTGACAACGGCGCCTCCCCCGGTAGAAAGCACGAGCTTGCCGCCGAAATCCCCCGCGGCAAGCCTTTTTATGATGCCGGTCTCTATTGCCCTGAAGCGGGCCTCGCCCTCTTTCCCGAATATTTCCGATATGGACATGCCGGCCTCTTTTTCGATAAGCTCGTCCATGTCCACGAACTTATGGCCGAGCCTTCTGGCAAGGACTCTTCCGACTGTCGTCTTCCCTGTGCCCATGAAGCCCGCAAGAACTATATTCACTTCCGTCGCCGTCCTGAATACCGCGTTTTTAAAGACCTGGCATATCCAGTGATTTACCGGGATTCCCTTATTCCCGCCTGAGGCTTAATAAGCGGCTATATCGTCGAGGTAGCCCCGATAGTTACGCGCGATCTCCTTAACCGAATCGCCGCCGAACTTCTCGATGAAGGCGTTGGCCAGCTCGAATGCCACGGCCGATTCGGCTATGACCGCGGCTGCCGGGACCGCGGTCACATCAGACCTTTCGACACTGGCCTTGAAGGGCCTTTTCGTTTCTATGTCGATTGACCTCAACGGCTTATAGAGAGTCGGTATGGGCTTCATGGCGGCCCTGAGGACTATAGCCTCGCCGTTCGACATGCCCCCCTCTACGCCGCCCGCGTTGTTGGTCTTTCTCCAGAACCTCGGCGAGCGAGGCCACCACTTGCTTTTAGCGCGCCCGCTTCTATAGAAGATCTCGTCGTGCACCTCCGAGCCTGGAAGCGCTGCCACGCCGAACCCCAGTCCGACCTCAACGCCTTTTATGGCCTGTATGGACATCAGGGCGAAAGAGAGCCTCGCATCCAATTTCCTGTCCCAGTGCACGTGGCTTCCGAGCCCGGGCGGGGCCCCGGCCACAACGACCTCGAACGAGCCGCCGAGGCTGTCCCCGGCCTCTTTCGCTCTGTCGATGCGGGTTATCATTGCCTTTCCGGCCTTTTCATCAGGACACCGGACCGGAGAGGCCTCGGCCAGCCTGAAAAGGGCCTCTGCCCCGCCCCTGTTGCCAAGGGCCGCGCTCCCGGCCTTTACCCCTCCGAGCTCAACGACCCAGCTGAAGACGCTTATGCCGAACTCCTTTAAGAGCCTTTTGGCGAGCGCGCCTGATGCGACCCTCATAGCCGTTTCCCGCGCGCTCGAACGCTCGAGTATGTTCCGGAGGTCCCTGTGCCCGTACTTGAGGCCGCCGGTCAGGTCCGCGTGCCCGGGCCTCGGCCGCGTGACCGACCTGTCGGATAAAGCGCTCTCGGCGGCCATTATCTCCTTCCAGTTCTCCCAGTCGCGGTTCCGTATCTTGAGCGTAACAGGTGAGCCGAGGGTAAGCCCGTTCCTTACGCCGGATGTTATCTCCACGCGGTCGGATTCTATTTTCATCCTGCCGCCCCTGCCGTATCCCGACTGCCTCCTTTTAAGGTCCGCGTCGATATCGGCTGAGGAGACCTTCAGGCCGGATGGCATACCCTCAACTATGGCCGTAAGCTCCGGGCCGTGCGACTCGCCGGCAGTAAGGTATCTGAGCATTTTTCAAGCCCCTTTCAGTAGGATGCTGAAAAAGTCCATCCGGGCCTTTTTCAGCCACGACTTGGCCGAAGTGAATTCGTCCAAGTCTTGCAAATTGCTCGACTTGGATAGTCTCGCAATTTGGCAATCCATCCAGGATTGCTTAACAGGTTGCTTTTTCAGCAACCTGTTAGACCTGTTTGGGATGGAGCTCCTCGCCCCGCAACCCATTATTTATATAACTTTTTAGGCCTTCCATAAATAAAAAAATGCACCCCGAAGGGTGCATTTTTCGCGTTTAGGTTGAAAGGCGGGGCTTAGCCTATGGTCTTCTCCTTCAATATCTTCGGGGTTATGAAGATCAGGAGCTCCGTCTGGGTGTCCGCAACGGACTTGCTCTTGAAGAGCCAGCCCAGGACCGGTATGTCCTTGAGGAACGGGATGCCGCGCTCGCTGTTGTTCTTGTCGGTTATGACTATTCCGCCGATGACGGTCGTCTCTCCGTCCTTGACGAGCACGTCGGTGGTGGCCTCCTTCTTGTTGATGGAAGGCTGCCCGCCGGAGGTCCTGAACGTGCCTATGGAGTTCCTCGATGCGTTTATCCTCATGAGGACGCTTCCGTCCGGGGTTATATGCGGGGTCACAGTGAGGCTCAAGTTAGCGTCTATGAAGGTCGTCGCCGTGCCCGCGGCGGAGGTCGTCTCAAAGGGTATGGACTCGCCCTGCTCGATCTTGGCTTCCCTGTTGTCCAGGGTAGTGACCCTGGGTCTCGATATCGTCTTAAGCTGCCCCTGCGTTTCGCCGGCGGTGAGCCTCAGGTCGAGGATGAGCGGGTTAGCGCCGATTTTACCGAACATGAAGCCGAATGCGCCGAGCGGTCCCGCGGTGCCCGTCGCCGGGAGGTTCACGGCATAGTTGCTCACGCCGGGCCTGGACGGCCATTCCTTCTTCTCGAGAGGGAATGCCCCGCCCTCCTCGGCGATCCCGATTATCCTGCGGTCCGGGCTTAACGCCCATGATCCGAAGCTGGAAGAGCTGCCGAGCGTGTTGAACTGGTGCTTGTTCCCCGCCGAATAGTCGACGCCCCACTGGATACCGAGGTCCCTGGCGAAGCTCGAAGACGCCTCGACGATGCGGGCCTCTATTAGCACCTGCGGAATGGGGGTGTCGAGCTTGGTTATGACGTTCTTTGCGGCGTCTATTCCCTTCCTTATGTCCCTTATCACCAGGGTGTTGGTGCGCTTGTCGGTCGTGACCTCGCCCCTGTCGGTAAGGACGCTCTTGACCTGGTCCTTGAGCTCGTCGGCGTTTGCGAAGTTGACGGCCACGAACTCGATCTCCATGTCCTCCAGCTTCTCGCCCGCCTTCTTGGCGGCGAGCAGGGCCTCGTTCTCCTGCCTTATCCTCTGCGCGGGCGCGACCCTTATGACGTTCCCTTCCTGGACGCTGTCCAGGCCCTTGGATTTCATTATGATGTCAAAGGCCTGGTCCCAGGGGACGTTCTTCAGCCTTAGCGAGATGGTACCTTTTACGTCGTCAGACGCTATGATGTTCATGCCGCTGACCTCGGCAAGCAGCCTCAAGACATCGGCTATGTTGGCGTCCATCATGTCGAGGTTTACCTTCTTGCCGTTGTAGCGCTTTGCTTCTGCGAGCTCTTGAGAAATCGCGCTCGTTTCGGAAACGACCGGAGCGGCGGGCTCGGCCTGGACCGCCTTATCCGTTGCGGCGGCCGCCTCCGTGAAGTCGACGACTATGGAATTGCCGGCTTCCTGGACATTGTACGCGGCCTTGTCCTTGAGCTTTACGAGCACCCTTACCGAGCTGGGGCTTACAGAATCCTGATAGGAGCTTACCGATGCGACCGGCGTTTTGAGCTTGGACGCGTCGAGCGTCCTTACCAGGGTATCGGGGATGACCGCTCCCTTGATGTCCAGGGCTATTGTCTTCCCGTCCTTGCTCTCTTTCGTCCTGTACTCGAGCTTCGAGGCGCCTGCAATAGTAAGCCTCCCCTTATCTCCGACCCTCGCGTAATCTATCCTGTCTATATTGGTTCCCTTCACCTCATCCTTTATAGATATGGTCTTTTCGGATGCAGGCTCGGCTGCTGTCGAAATTGCCGGGACCGCCGGAAGCGCCGGGCTCGATGCCGCTACTTCCTCGGGCTTTGCGGCTTCAGGTTCCTTAAGAGGCTCAGCGAGCGCCGGGGCAGCTGCAATTTCCGGGGCCGATGCCGCTATTTCCGCGGGCTTCTGGGCCTCAGGCTTTGCCTGGAGCGCCGCCGTTACCGCCGGGGCGGGGGCTGCGGCCTGCAATGCGCCAGGCCCCACGGTCAGTACTATAGCGCCGTTTTCAACCCTTACGGAATGCGGAGGGAGCTTCTCTCCCTTCGCATCGAAAACAAAGCGGGCCTTGTCAGGGTAGCTTCCTATCCTTACGGTCTTCACATATTTATCATTCAGGTTCCTGGCGTCCTTGCCCGTGGAATTACGCACGCCCCATACATCGAGCACTATCCTCGCAGGCTTGGCAAGCACGAATGCGTTGTGGTTGCCGGCCAGGCCGTCGGTCAACACCTTTATAACGGTATTCTCGCCCTCTGAGGCGGTCTCAAGGCCGGTCACCTTCGTGGCCTTCTTCGCCGGGGCGGTCTTTTCGACTATAGTTTCAGGTTCCGCCTTTGCGGCCTCGCTTACGGCGGCTGGCCCATCCGGCTCGGCTTGCCCTTCAGCGGGCGCTGCAGCCGTCTCAGGGAGGGTCTCTTCGATGACGGCATCGGCAGAGGCAAGCTTGAGGGAGCCCGCCTCCCCTGCCTCTTGATCTCCCTTATTGAGGCTTACGAGGATGCTGTTCTCGCTTGACTTGACCTCGTGGTCAATGCCTTCCCTGAGGCCTATTACTATCCTTCCGATATCCTTGTTCTCGCCGTAGACTGCCGTGGTTATCTCGCCGACGTAGTCGTTTCCGACGGCAAGGGTCTTCGCGACCTTCTCAAGGTCTATCCCCGGCATGTCGACTATCAGCCTCGACGGGGAAGACAGCTTGAAGACGGTGAACTTGACCGGGCCTGTCGTCCCGATGAGGACCCTGTCCCCCTCTCCGACCACGTCGATGTATTCGACCGATACGGCCGAGGCGGCAGGCGCGGCAGCCTCTGCGGCCGGCTCTGCCTGTATCTCCTTTGGGCCGGTCGAAGCGCAGCCTGCCGCGGTCAGGGCGCCTCCGAGCATGATACCCATGAGGGCCTGCCTCAACCGAACATCTCTCAAACTCATAAAAACCTCCGTTTATGCTTCCCTTGTGAGCGGCTGGATTCCATTTAAGGCTGGGGCCGGATGGCCGGGCCTTTTTCTAGCCCTCACCCTGATGCCGGGCGAAGGGCGGTCATTCTGAAAAAAAATCATGCGCCTGTCTTTTCAGGCAGCCTGAGCTCGATATCCTCGGAGGACCTGACCTTGCCCGCCTCGTCTCTTGATACCTCACGGATGACAACGGCATTCGAGGTGAACTTCATGACTTTTCCCTCCCTCGTGCCGAGCGTGTCTCCACTTCTGATCACATACCGCTTTGAGTCAGGGGCCTGGATAAGAGCATAGCCCTCGGAGTCTGCGGAGCCGACGACCACCGCCATGAGCTTGAACGAGTTGAGCTCGCAGCACTCGAGCGGGCCCTTGATCCTGGCCGGGCCCTCGATGCCCCTTGAGGCGATTAGATGGCTCTGGAAGGGGTTTCTCAGGTCGGCAGTTCCGCCGGATTCCGTGCCCGCCGTCTGCACGGGCGTTTCCGCTGCCTTTGCCTGCTCCTTCTTGGCGGCCGGCTTCGCCGCCTTATCCACGACCGCCTCTTCGGTCTTGCTGCACGAGGCCGCAAGTAGCGGAAGAAACATCGCCAGTGCTATGAAAAGTGTCCTTTTCATCTTATTTTTTCCGGTCTCCTTTTTTCCGGTCTCCCTCTTCCTCCGGCTCTGCCGCGCCCTCCCCTGAGAGGAACCTGAAGGTCGTGGCCACCAGGTCGGTCTTGAGGACAGGCACACGGTTCTTATGGCCCTGGGAGACTACCTCGAGGCTTCCGAGGTTCACTATCCTGGGGAGGTTCCCTATCTTGACGCTGAAGTCGTAAAGGCTGTCGTACCTGCCCTCCACCGTCATCTTTACCGGGACCTCGGCGTAGAAGCCCTTCTCGACCTCCTTGTCGGGCTTGAAAAGCAGGATCTTGAGCCCGGCCTGGACGCCGGCCCCGCTTATGCCGTCTATCAGGTCGGGTATCTCCTTCGCGTTCGGGAGCTGCGCGACGGCTGCCGCGAGCTTCTCCTCCATCTCTTCCTTTTCCTTAAGGTACTTCGGTATGTCCGCAGCTATCTGCCTGCTCTCGTTGAGCTTGACCGTAAGCCCGGAAAGCTCCATGTCAAGCTCCGCCACCCTGGCGTATTTGGGGCCGATGAGGAACCAGTAGAGGAGCCCGGCCACGGCCAGGTTCACGCCCGCGAGTATGAGTATCCTCTTTGAGAGGGGAAGTTTCAGTATCGAATCGAGGTTTATCTTTATCGGAAGGGCCATTATTTTTTCTCCCTGGCCGAAGGTTTCCTGCCGGCCGCCTTGCCTTTGCCTTTCTCGTCGGCCTTGGTCTCCCTCTCGGGTTTTTCCCTTTCAAGGCGGATTACGAAGCTCACCACCTCGGAGCCGGTCTCCTTTTCCGCCTCCCTCTTGGCCACCTCGAGCTCGACCTTGCCTATCCTGGCCTTCTCAAGGCCCCTCATGAACTCAGCGACCACCTCGTCGTCGGACGCGTATCCCTCGATCGATATCTGGTAGTCCTTGTCCCTGAGCGTCTTGACCCAGGCCCTCTGCGGGATGGCCTCGCTTATGTTCCTAAGGAGCCTTACCGGGCCGGTCCTGTCGGACTCGAGCTGGTTTATGATGGCGAGTTTCTCCTCGACTATCCTCTTCTGCTCCTTTATCTTCGAAAGCTCGCCTATCTTCTTCGTGAGCTCGTTGAGCTCCTGGTTCCCGGAGGTTATCTGCTCCTGGAGGCCGCGCGCTTCCGCAGCGGCGATGATGTATACCGCGATCGAGACGGCGGTCACGAAAAAAGTGGCCAGCCCGGCTATCGTGAGCTGGAGGCGTATCGACTCTTTTTTCTTGGCTGCCCTTACGGGCAGGAGGTTTATGCGTATCATCTGTCGGCGAACCTCCGTGTGGCGAGCCCGACAGCCACGCCGAAGAGCGGCGCGGCCTCTTTGAGCCTCTCGGGGTCGAAATGCTTCGGGTTGGCCTCGATGCCCTTGAACGGGTCGACCGGCTCGACAGGCACCGACGTCTTCTCCTGCATAAGGTTCTGCAGGCCCGCGACCTTGGAGCCGCCGCCGGAAAGGAATATCTTGCTGATGTACGAGCCGTGCGCCCCGCCGAGGAAGAAGTCAAGCGACCTCTTCACCTCGAACGCGAGGTTCGTGGAGACCGATTCCAGCGCTGAGGCGAGCTCCGGGGCCTCCTGCTCGGACGGCTCTTTCGACCCGGTCTTCAGGTCCTCGGCGTCCTTGAAGCTTATATTAAGCTGCCTCTGTATCTCTTCGGTGAACTGGTTGCCACCCATGGGAATGGACCTGGTGAATATCGTGATGCCCCCGAGTATCACGCTTATGCTCGTGATGCTCGCCCCGATGTTCACCATGGCGATGTTCTCGCCGGGAGCGAGCGGGTAATTCACCTCCATCATGTTCTCGAGCGCAAAGGAGTCGACGTCTATCACGACCGGATTCAGGCCGGCCTCCTTTATGACGTTGGTGTAGTCGTTTATGACGTCGCGCTTCACGGCCACCAGCATGACATCCATCTGCCCCCTGCCCTCGGCGTCGGTCCCGAGTATCTGGAAGTCGATGTTGACGTCGCTTATGGGGAACGGGATGTACTGCTCGGCCTCCCACTGGATGGAGTCGGCCAGCTCGTCCTCGGTCATGGCCGGGAAGCTGACCTTCTTTATGATGACGGAATGGCCGGTGAGCGACGAGACCGTGTCCTTCACCTTGACCCCGTGCTCCTTTGCGAGCTCGCGGAGCGTGTTGGTGACTGTCATCGAATCGATGATGGAGCCGTCGACTATGGCCTCGGGCGGAAGCTTCGCAATGCCCATCTTCACGAGCTCCCAGCCCTTCTTGGTGCGTTTCATCTGCACGAGCTTTATTGAATTGGAGCCGATGTCGAATGCCACGGCGTCCTTTTTCTTGCTGAAGGAAAAGTTCATTTTACCCCCGTCAGTCCAGGAATATCTTGCCCTTGTCGGAGACCTTTAGGCCTAGAGCGCATATGAGCTTCCGTTTCGTCTCGAGCCTGCAAGGATACCCCTTCTCTACCCGGTCTATCGTAAGCGGAGAGACCCCCGCCTTCCTGGCAAGTTCGGATTTGCTGAGGAGCATGCCCTCACGTATCTTTTTTAGATTATTTCTCGTCATGGCACAAGCACTTTAGTCACACGGTATGGATGGTCTTGAGGGAGAGCCGCGTAGCCACGGGAATTACGAATCTGAGCTGGATTTGTGTGCAATCTATCTCCAATGAGCCATAATTGTCAACATATTTCTTCTAATTGGCACATAATTAACTATAATATCGGCGCATACCCGGATAAGTTTAGGACTTTTTTCATAATGTGGCCCCACGCGTTTCGCGTTGGCCAGCTGTAGTCTGGTTCCCATGCGGGTGTGGGGAGGCAAAGACGGGCACCGGGGACGGGCTCGGCGCTTCTCTCAAACATAAACTATTGCTAATATTCGCTTGAGTCCTCCAGAGCGCGTCGCTTGCCGTTCCTGGCCGGATGCATTACTGATGCGCGACCAGAGAAAATAGCAGAGGGCCACAGGAAAAAAACGAGAATGGCCCTCTCGGTTCAGGCTCACGAAGCGGCCGTCCGGCGTCAAACTATCGAAGCCCGTCCGCTTGTTGCGTTCAGGTTTATGCGGAACTTTACGGAAGCAGACGGATCCTTGATGCAGAGGGTCGCTGCCTGGGCCGAGCCGTTCGGCCTGAACACTATGTTCAGGTCGGCGGTGCTTGCGCAAGCGTCTCCGCTCGCGTAACTAGCGCTTTCGGGGAGATCCGCCCACTGCCTCACGGGCGTCCAGACGATGCTGCCCGAGGGCCGATCGCCCCTGGCCAGCCTGAACCTCTTGGAGTCCAAAGCCAGTTCCACCCTGTGCTCGAGGTTAGTGGACATGGATAGCTGCTTGCAGTCCCTGAGCCCGGAAAGCATGCTCCAGGCCGCCTCCTTATACTTGAGCGACTGAGACCACTGATAGAGCTGCGGGACCGCTATGGCGGCGAGGACGCCGGCTATGGCTAGAGCTATTATCGTCTCGACAAGCGAATATCCGCTACTCCGCATCCTGCTCCTCCCTGCCGATGGTGAGCCTGAACGTCTGGAGCGAGCTTCCGCCGTTGCCGTCATCCACTGATATTACAATCTCGGGCTGGCCCTCGCCGCTCTTTACATCCCATTCTAGCCTGTTGCCTTTGAAAGCCATGCCTTCAGGCCCCTTAACGAGGGAGAACCCTACATCGTCGCCATCAGGGTCTACGGCCCTCACCTCATATATGAAGACCCGTGAGAACTCCGCGGGTGGGGACGATACGAAGCGGGGCGGGGAATTCTTAGCGGAGATGACCCGGGCCTCGAATGCCTCACTCTCGTCGTCGCCGTCGAATGCGACTACCCTCAGTGAAATATCCTGGCCGCGCCTCACCTGCTTTCCGGGAAGGATCTCGCCGTAAAAACGCTCGCCGTTTACCGACCACACGAAATCATAGCGCAGCAGGTCGTTATCCGGGTCATGCCCCTCTGCCTCCGCCGAAATCTCGGTGCCGGCGCTGAAGGCCTCGGGCCTTATCCTTACGGACAGTATCGAAGGGGGCGTATTGGCCGCAACGGTCTCATCCGCCGCCTCCATTCCTCCGGCCTCCGCCGTGACCCTTATGACATCGTCCTTCCGGAACATGCCTTTCCCGAGCGTGTCCCCGCTGGCGTCGACCTCCTCTCCGTTTACTTCCCACAGAAATCCGACATCGCCGGCCCGCCCGCTGACGACCGCCTTCACGTCGGTTCCCGCAGCCGGGCGCTCCGGCGTGAGAGTGACCGACAGCGTAGCCATTTCCGTATCTATCCGCGTCTCAGGCTTCTCGGGGCCGCCCGACTTTTCGCAACCGGATGAAAGAAGAGCTATGGCGACGGAAAGGAAACAGAGTCCCTTTATCAACCGAAATGCGTTCTCACGGCGACTGCATGAAGTCATATTTATGGCTGCCTTTCTTCCGTGCCGGCCCCGGCAGGACATATATCTTTTCCGCTTCAACGCTCCCGTTCGCGCCCGGGTAGCCTTCCACATACACCCATTTTTGCGGTTCAAGCCTGTATGAGGCGATCTTACTGCCCGATGAATCGTAAAAACCGGTCTTATGAGTCACGATTATCGTGTGGCGCTCGTTCAATATGAACCCCGGCCCCTTGAAATCGCTTATTATGCCGTCCAGGAACACATAGTCCTGCGGCCCTGTCTCTTCGGCGCCACACGCCGCGGCGAGAAAGAACAAAAACGCTGCAACAAGGACAGCTATCTTCATCAGCGCACCTCTCTCCAGTAAAGTGGTATGCTAGAGCCGCTCTCGTTTACATCCGGCTTTATTATGGCCCCGCCGGAGCCTATGAGGGCAGAGAAACCCCCGGGGCCCACTGAGGTGACGATGCCCGAGGCTATGCCAGAGCCTATCACTTTCGACCTGTCAGTCCGGTCCTTCGTCGACGTCTGCTCATCGTCAACGTCATCACCGTCAGGCACAGGGTCGTTATAGGGGTTGTAATTGTACGCCGCCGCTGCGGTAAGGTGGCTGGCCGCGTAAAGCACCGACGTGCCGCTGCTGTCCGTAGTACAGACCCCGACGTCTGAAGCCGGGATATATGTCGTATAATAGGCCACCTTTCCGAATGCGGCGGCCCCGGCAAGTGCCTTTTCACCGCTGCCCTCAAGCTCGATATACCATCCGTAGGAGCTCGCGATGCTAACCGAATCCACGTCGGTCGCATCAACGAGGTCTCCTTCCGTCTTGGCCGTGGTCTGCCCGTTGTCCTTCAAGGCATACAGCCTATCGGAAATGTTCGTGGAAAGCGGATGGGCTCGGTCCCCTGTGCCGAAAAAGATGAGCTCGTAGCCCGGCTCCAGCGTCACGGAGGGCTTGTAGAAGATCTTCCTGCTACCACCGGAGCTGAATATCTTGGTCCCGTCCCATGAGGATGTAAGCGTTGACCCGATGTTGAGACGCCACATGTACCCGCCAAGGTCGCCTATGTACACGGTATCCGCGTACCCGTTTCCGTCGATATCAAGGACGGCCGGCTGCGAAAGAATGGACTTTGTCATGCCAGCGTCATCAGCCCTGGTGTACCCCCAGAGCTTCCAGCCGCTCCCGGCGAGGCTTATCGAGCCCGTGGTGGTTATATCCGCCACCTCTATAACGTATATGCCCCTTCCTGTCGTGGACGCGACAGCAGGCTCGGAGTCCTCGGCCAGGTTGTCGTAGCCCGCCCCTATGATAGCCACGACTTTTTTCTTTATCACTCCTCCGACATTGACTCGCACCCTGGCGAAAACCGGCTCGGACCAGCTCTCGGCCAGCTCCGCGTATTCGGTATTCACCCCGGACGGGCTCTCCGTGGAGCTTATCCTCCAGAGATACACCGGCTGGTCAGGGTCGGTCACGTCCAGCGCGTAATAGTAGCCGCCACCCCTTCGCTCGCCGAAAATCACGATTACCTTGTCGCTCCCTGAGTCTATCCTGCCGTCGCCGTTGGCGTCGTAGGTGTATGCCACCGGGGAGGAGTCCACGAAATAGGTGTGGACGGCGGCGGGCATGTGCTTGAGATTCCCGAGCAGGTCGGGCGGGATGAAGGCCCACTTTTCGCTCCCGTCGCAGTCGCTGAAGGCGTGCAGCATCCCGTCATTCGACCCGACCAGTACGATAGACTCGTTCACGCCGCAGTTGTCCTCATCGACATACGAGTACCTGTCATAGTTCACGACCTGCGGCTTTGAGTGGAGCACGTCCCCCATTATCCAGGCCCTTAACTCGTCCGTAATGCCGTTCCCGTCCTCGTCGTAAGAGTCGTATCCGTGCACGTAATCTATCAAGCGGTCCCTCTCGGTGGCATCCGCGACGTCAAGCATTGCGGTGGTGACCGCGGTATTGGAGCTTAAAAGGAGGTTCGTCGGGTCGGTCAGGTCCGTGCTCGACCCGGTATAGGTGTATATGTTCCTGGGGGCGGTGCGGGCGACAAGGGCTTCGCCGGCCCCTCCGCGCTCGACGTCGCCGCCATCCTGGACCAGGCTCCAGAACGAGGTGGCGTTGTCCCTTATGCTCCCGTCGGAATTGGTAGCGTGGGCGCCGTTGCTGTCCGTAACGTTCCCGTCCGAATCCAGGCCGAATTTCTTGAGGTTACCGCTCCAGAACGCCTTGTTCTTGGGTTTGAAAAAGCCCATGTATATCCTGTTTCCCGAGTAAGTCCGGTTCTCGGGGCTTACAGGAAGGACGGGCGCCACGAATGAAGTGTTGTCCTCCACGATAGTAGCCAATATCCGCCTGAGGGACTCGCTCAGGCCGGAGGTCGAGTTTGCGGAATAGTACTCTCCGCCGCCGTTATAGGCAGTCTCCTCGAGGAGCTGCTCGGCGTAGTCGACCCCGGCAAGGCCGAACCCGACCGTGTACGTTATGGCGAACTGTCTTCCGAAGGTCCTCTCCTCCCCGGTATCCGGCAGCAGGTCGGTTTCATAAATGTATTTTGCGACGTCGTCAAGGTAGTCGGAGCCGTTTGAATCGTATTCCTTGTCAGGGTCGTTGGCTGGCTCGTGCCCGTCGCCGTCGCAGTCGCCGTTGTTGCAGATGCTCCTGAGGACCGAGGAACGGTCCTCGGTGGACATGCCGTCGGTGATGAGTATTATATAGTTCTTCTGACAGCTGTATTCTATGGGGCTCGTGTAAGTGTAAGTCCCGTTGAACGCCGTAGCCCCGCCCTGGAAATACCGCATGGCCTCGAACATGGTCTCGGCGAGAGGCGTCCACGTAGTCGGCTCTACATTGTTGACCGTGTTGACATAGGCGGTCCTGTTGGTTGTTGTGCCGGAGAAGATCTCGTCCATATCTTTTATATACGCGTCGTACCCGCCGTATCCGTAGCTGTCGCCCACCCCGGCTATATGTCCTCCGTTGGAGCTGTTGAATATCATCAGGCCGAACTTGGCGCCCTCGGTAGAATTGACGAGATTGGTAAGCACCTCCTGCGCCACATCCATCTTGGGGCGATAGCCGCCGGTGGCGGTCAGCCAGTTGATATAGTTGCCCAGCGCGAAGCTCCCTGATGTGCTCGAGCACGAGCCGTTGGTCCGGAGCCGCCCCTGGTAAAGGCCAGTCTGAAGAAAAGAGTTCCTGGCCGAGTTGCAGCTTATGGTATTGACGTCGTTTATGTGGCTTACCCACGTGCCGCCTCCGGTGGACCTCCACCGGTAGACCTTATTGGTCAAACAGGACTGCCCGTTGCAAGCGTTTACGGAAGCATAGATTGTGGCTGGGGTATATGGGTCGCCGGATATGATCGAGTCGGCCATGCTGCCCGAGTTGTCCAGTATAACCAGGACGTTGGGCTGTATCGTCTCGGTCGTGGCGCCGTAAATGACCGTGTCCCCGGGGTACTGGTCCAGGGCCGAGGCGTCAGGCGCAGCCAGGTGAGAATACGCGAGGCATGCAAGAACGGCGAGACTAATTCTTAGGGACGATCCTTGCGACATTTATCTCTACCTCCGTGCGTGAGTTTAACGGGCCGGTCCCTTCAACGTTTACCGCGAAATAGTTCGCCTCGAACTCGGTCGCGTCCATCCCCGAGCCCCTCGGCGGATTGCCCCGGGTCAGATATTCGACGATCCCGGAGGCGTCGCTCGCCACGGTTTCCAGGCTCACGCCGCCGATCGGTATCGCGACCGACCCCGTGCCTATGGCTGAGTATATGGCCGGGTCGCTCTTGGCGTATTCTATCCCCCTCTCGGCGGCGTAGAGCGACTCGTTCATCACCCTGTGATTTTTAGCGCCGAGCACCTCTGAATTGGACGTGGTAAAGACCATACCTCCGAGTATGCTCATCAGGAATAGCGCGATCAGGGCTATCACCAGCGCCATCCCGCGCTCGTTGCCGGTTATCTTTTTCGCTTCCATCATGGTCACCTGTTCCTTATCCTTGAGATTGCCGCGAACTCTCTGGTCTTAGGCGAGCCCGAAAGCACCGCCGTTTTCACGGTCTCACCCGCTATTACTATTTTTACGTCGCGGACTGCCGAGAGGTCGGCGGGGACGGCGATCTCGGCCGTGCTGCCGTCCAGGACATAGCTAAACTGGAGCCCCCCTATGTTGGTGGCCACTATCGAGTTCTCGGACGGATCTTCATTCATTATCCTCATGAGACAGTTACCGGCGGGACACGGCACGGCCGGGGCGCACCCGGCAGCCGGCCCAAGGCAGTATCTCACCGTATTCGGAAAAGTGTCGGGCAGGGAATCTCCCGTCCTGGCGACAATGAACCCCCGCCTGAGGTCCACGGTGCCACCGTCGAACTGCGGGCTCAAGGTTATGCTCGGAACAGCGGCGTTTTTGGATACGACCGTATACGCGGTCTCCGCGGGCTGGGCCCGCTCGCCGGGGCTTAATATCCTTACCGAGTCCCCGGCGGAGAAGCCGTCGAGGTCGCGCTCGGACGAAACCGCGAGAGTGAAGGCGGCCCCTGACAGGATGTCGACCGTCATTTCCGCGTCTATCCTGCACGCGGCCCCGCTCGCGGTGGTCGTATTCATCGTAAGGAGGTCGCTCGCCACGGGGCCGGCCCCGTCCACCGCCGACGCAATGGGGTCCTGCCCGTCCGGCACCATGAACCCGGCCATCCTCAGGTCCTTCAGTATGCTGTGGACGGCCAGCCTCACGTTCTGCTGCACGTCAGCAACGTCCGTTTCTACATAGGCCACCTTGCGCTGGGTGTTATAGACCGAGAAGATCGCGACAGTAACCATCCCGAGAATGCCCATCGCTATGATCAGTTCGAGGAGCGTAAAGCCCCTATCGTCATTTCTCATTTACTGCCCCGCCTAAAGCACGCTCTTGAGCGATGCGTACCTCGCCATGCGTCCGTTGCTTGTTATAACCACCTCTATGCTCGCAACCCCGGCGACCGGGGAATTGGGAACCACCGAATAGACTGCAGAGTACATCCTGCCCTGCACGACCATGCCCGTTGCGGCAGAGGACGGGTCGAGGTCGTATACCGCGTTCGTAATATTAGATGAGAAGACCGGGTCTGAACCGTCCCTGGACATCAACTCCTCGAGCACCGAGACAGCGACCGAGCTCTCGGCGGCCACCATGTGCGCGAACCGTCCGGACATTATGCCCGTCGTCATCATTGTGGCAACGCCCAGTATGCCGACTGCAAGTACGGATATTGCGATAAGCAGTTCAATCAGCGTGAAACCCTTGTTCTGGCCGGTCCTCATCAGCTTCAGCATCCCGTTGTCACCCTTACCATGCCCGTATTTTAGGATACGCTTGTCTTCATCTGGTCGTCCGCGTTGGGTTCGTTATGCAGATCGAAACAGGATCTCAACAGGCGTAAGGCCTTAGAGAACCCGTGCACATGAAAGGGCGCCTATTCTGCCTATTCCGAAAAGCAAGCGTCGTGCCAAAACCTAAGTTATTGATTTATTTAAAGTCATATATGGAAGGGTGTCATGGAACTATGCACTTTTTTCATAGTCCATAACTTTTTATCTTATAAAGGAGGGCCCGGTGGCTTATCTCAAGGAGCATGGCGGCCTTTGTCTTGTTATTCCCGGTCTGGTCGAGCGCCTTCCTTATAAGCTCCCTTTCCATTGATTCCTGGGCCTTCTTGATGGAGAGGTCGGAAGGTCCAGCGCTCCTTGGGGCCTCGGGTCCGGCAAGGAGCGGGAGGGAGGACTCCCTTATGGTCCCGGTCTCTTCGAGTATCATGGCCCTCTCTATGACGTTCTCGAGCTCCCTTATGTTGCCGGGCCAAGAATATCTCTTTAGCGCCTCCATTGCCCCGGCGGAAATCGCCTTGGGCGGCTTTATGAATTTTCGCGCATACTTCTCGACGAACCATTCGGCGAGTAGCGGTACGTCGCCCTGCCGCTCCCTGAGGGGCGGCAATTTTACCTCGATTACGTTCAGCCTGTAGAAAAGGTCTTCCCTGAAAGCGCCCCTCGATATTTCATGCTTAAGGTCCCTTAGAGTGGCGGCGACGACCCTTGCGTCCACCTTTACCGGCCTGTTGTCGCCGACCCTCCTTACCTCGCCTTCCTGCAGAACGCGAAGGAGCTTTACCTGGAGCTCCATCGGCAGCTCGCCGACCTCGTCTAAGAAAATGGTGCCGCCTTCGGCCTCCTGGAAAAGCCCGGCCTTGCTCCTGTGGGCGTCGGTGAACGCGCCTTTCACGTGGCCGAAGAGCTCGCTTTCAAGTAGCGGTCCGGGAAGGGCCCCGCAATTGACGACGACGAAAGGCCCGCCAGAGCGCCTGCCGCCGTAGTGTATCGCCCGGGCGACAAGCTCCTTGCCGGTGCCGCTCTCGCCCGTAATGAGGACCGAGGTCGAATAATCCGCTATCTTGAGGACGAGACCGAGCACCCCCTCCATAACGGGGTCGGAGGTCCTTATGCCGGACACGTCATATTCCCTCGCGGCCTCCTCCTTGAGCCTCCTGTTCTCCCTCCGGAGCCTCTCCCTCTCCTCGGCCTTCCTCAGGACGAGCACTATTTCGTCGGCCTTGAAGGGCTTGGATATGTAGTCGTAGGCCCCGAGCTTCATGCACTCCATTGCCGAGTCCATCGAGCCGTAGGCGCTCATTATTATGACGGGAGAGGCAACGCCCTTATCGGCTATCGCCTTAAGGAGCCCGGTCCCGTCCATTCCGGGCATCCGTATGTCCGAGAGAATGAAATCGAACTCGTCCTTTTCGAGGAGCGTAAGCCCGGCTTGAGCGTCATGGGCCGAGACCGTATCATAGCCCTCTTTCTTGAGGATCACGGAAAGCATGTGGCGCATCGACTCCTCGTCGTCGATTATGAGTATCCTCATCGGTTCCTCCCGGAGGGGAGGGCGACGGTAAAGACCGAGCCCTCGCCTGGGACCGACCTGAACGATATCTCCCCGCCGTGCGCGTTTATTATCGACTGCGAGACGAAAAGCCCGAGCCCCGTGCCCCTGCCCGCCCCCTTGGTCGTAAAGAACGGGTCAAAGACCCTCTTCGCGTCCTCCCCGGATATGCCGGAGCCGCTGTCGGAAAAAGAGACCGTAATGAACTCCATCGCCGAGGCATCGGTCCCGAGCGGCTGGTCGCTTCTCCTTCTCCCGGCCTTCTTGGGCCGGCTCTCTGTGCCTGTCGATATCCTCACAGGCTTATCAATCATCCCATCCATTGAATGCGCGGCGTTAAGAAGGAGGTTCATGAAGACCTGCCTGAGCTTCCCCCCGTCCGCCATCACTGGCGAAAGCCCCTCCGTTAAATCCATCTCCGCCCTCACACCTTTGAAATCATCCCTCATTGAAAGGACCGTAAGCGTATCCTCTACGAGCGCGTTCACGTCCACGGGCGCGACAGCGGCCCCTTCTCGACGAGGGGGCCGGGCCACCTCCAGGAACTCCCTAACGATTGAATCTATCCTCGACACCTCCCTGGAGGCGCGCTCGACTATCTCGGCCTCCTCGGAGCGGTCAAGGCCGCCCTTGCCGAGGAGGTCCATGTAGCCCCTGAGCGCTCCCAGAGGGTTTCCTATCTCGTGCGCTATGCCCGCGGCGAGCCTCCCGACCGCGGCAAGGGTCGACGACCTCAAAAGCTCGTCCTGCGCGGTCATGAGCTCGACGTTCACGCGCTCAAGAGACCTTATCTCCTCTTCCAGCCTTCCGGCCATGCTGTTGAAGGACGAGGCGAGGCTCCCTATCTCGTTCTCCACGTCGACCCTGGCCCGCTCATAAAGCCTGCCTCCGGCTATCCTGGTAGCCGCCTCCTCGAGGCGCTTAAGCGGCCCCACGACAGAGCGCGAAAGGAGGAAGAGGCCGAATATGATAATGACGGCGGAGTCGAGAAGGGCGTAAATGAGGAGGAACCTTCTGACCCCGGCCATCTCCTCGTTTATATCGGCGAGGCTCAGGACGAACTCGATCCTGCCGTTCCCCTGCCCCGGCCAGCTCACCAGCGCTGATATGCGGAGGCTCTCGCCGGCGCCCATGAACCAGCCGCCGCCGTACCTGAAGGCCTCGAACCCCTCCGTGGACGCGAACCGCTCGCCGGGCCCCTCCTGCATCGAGCCCTCGGCTACAAGCGTCCTGCCGTTCGGGCCAACAAGCCTGAAAGAAGCAACCCCCGCCTCCTTCAAGGCCGCCCCGGTGATGCTTGCGGCAACCGCTACCTCCTTCTGGACCCTGAACGCGGCGCGGACGAAGCTCACCATGTCCCCTGCCTGGCTCGCCTTCCACATGAGCGCGCTCCTCTCGACTATCTTTACGCTGAGGAGTCCTATGAGCCCTATTCCCGCGACGGTCATTATGACCATGCTGGCGGTTAGCTGGAACCGGATGCCGAGGCCATTTTTCATTTTAGCCGCCCGTAGCCCTTAAGAGGTACCAGCTTATGATCGACTCACCGAAAAAGAGATGCACCGCCGCTCCCAAGGCCAGGAACGGGCCGAATGGCACCGCGTACCTCGAACCCTTGCCGAGCGCGAGCATCAAGACAGCGCCTATGAGCGCGCCGGCAAAAGACCCGATGAGGAGCGTAAGTATTACGCCCTTCCAGCCAAGAAACGCGCCTATCATGGCCAGGAGTTTCACGTCCCCGCCGCCCATGCCCTCCTGCCCGGTCGCCAGGTAATACCCCCAGGCGACCGCAAATAGCACCCCGCCGCCGGCGGCAGCGCCGATAAAAGAATCAAGCACCCCCGGGTAAGGGAGAAAGAACGAGGCCATGAGCCCGGCGGCAATGCCCGGAAGGCTTATGACGTCAGGTATGATCTTGAGGTCAAGGTCTATGAAGGTTATGACTATGAGCGCGGAGAGGAATACGAAATAAACCGCGGCCTCCAGAGTGGGGCCGAATCTTAAGAAGGTGAAGAGCGCAACGAGGGCCGTAAAGGCCTCGACTACAGGGTACCTCGCCGAGAACGGCTCGCCGCACGAGGAGCACCTGCCGCGCAGCAACACATAGCTTATGACAGGTATATTCAGGTAAAAGGGTATGCTCTTTGAGCAGTTCGGACAGCTCGAAGGGGGATATACGACCGAAACGCCCAGAGGTATCCTGTGGATACAGACATTCAGGAAGCTGCCAACTATGGCCCCGAAAACAAGGGGCAGGATGAGGATGAGGTCTACGGACATCGGCTGAATATTCACCGCGGCTTAAGGACCGGAGCGCCGGTTTGGCGCAAGATCAAAGGCTTTCCGGGAGGGCCGACTTCCTTTTCTTCTCGACTATGGCGATGATGTCGGCTGCCTGGCGTATCGCCTCCACTGATTCCTTGTCTGATATCACCTCGGATGGTATGCCGCCGGGGATGGCGTCAGGGAAGCGCGAGGTCTTGTAATAGAGGTCGAGGCTCCTGGACGAGCCGACGAACTTCCTGAACTCCTCCTCATGGACTATGGCCCTGTCGATAAGCTCTACGACCGAGCGGGTCTCGCGGGCGTCCTCCTTGCTTAAAAAGAGGAAAGCCCGCAGGGACTTGGCAGCGGACTGCTGCGCAAGGAAGGTGGCCTGGGCATGGAAGCCGCCCTGCTGCGTCCACTCCGCGGCCTTGAGGTCGTATTCGGCCTGCCTCAGCCATTTTTCGGCTTCCTTGAGAAAAGGTTCCATGGATTTCCCTCCTTAAGTCCTGTAAGCGGAGTTTATCTTGACGTACTCGTAGGTGAGGTCGGTCGTCCAGACCCTGTCCGAGCCCCTGCCCGCGCCGATATCGACCAGCACCAGGAGCTCCTTTTTCTTCATGGCCCTTGCAGCTTCCTTCTCCCTGCCTGTATCGAGTCCCTTTAGAACGACCTGCACGCCGTTGAAGGAGATGCTGGTCCTTTCTTCCCTCATCTTTACGCCCGCCCTGCCTATGGCCGCGATTATGCGCCCCCAGTTCGGGTCGCCTCCGAAAAAGGCGGTCTTGCAAAGATAGGACTCCGCGACGGTCCGGGCGGCCTTCCTTGCCTCTGCGACGCTTGACGCGCCCGAGACCTCGATCTCCACGAACCTTGTCGCGCCCTCTCCGTCCTTTACTATCATGTGGGCTAGCTCGGTAGAAGCCGCGGTGAGGAGTTCAGTGAAAGAATCGAACTCCCTTGTGCCATCTTTTATTTCGCCGCCGTTCCCGGCGCCGTTCGCGAAGGCAAGGACCGTATCGTTGGTAGAGGTGTCATTATCGACGATTATGCTGTTGAAAGAGCGGTCGACTGCGGCTTTCAGGGCCTTTGAGAGCGCGGGGGCTTTTATGCTGGCGTCGGTAAAAAAGAAGGCGAGCATCGTAGCCATATTGGGGCATATCATGCCCGCGCCCTTTGCGATCCCGGCGAGGGTGACTTCAACGCCGCCGAGCTTCGCTTTCAGGATGGTCTTCTTGGGAAAGGCGTCTGTGGTCATCATGGCCTCTGCCGCCGAGCCCAGGCCCTCATACCCGAGGGATCTGGAAAGTAAAGGCAGGCCCTTTTCCACCCTATCTATAGGGAGCGGCACGCCGATTACTCCGGTCGAGGCGACGAGTAAGCTCCCTTTCTTCAACCCCAGCGTGCGCTCGGCCATCTCGGCCATGGCCTCCGCGTTCCGCATGCCTTCTTTTCCTGTGCACGCGTTGGCGTTGCCGCTATTCACCAGAAGCCCGCTCGCCAGCCCTTTTTTAATCCTCTTCATGTCGAGGAGGACCGGGGCGGCCTTGACGGAATTGGTCGTGAAGACCCCCGCAACTGATGCCGGGGAGTCGCTCACGATGACTGCAAGGTCCTTTTTTCCGTTCTTTTTTATGCCTGCAGCCGCGCCCGCGGCCCTGAATCCCGGCACCCTCAGATCGAACTGCCTGCCGGCCTTCGTGAAATCCGCCATCCCGCTTTCCGCCGCCTTATCTTGCCACGGTCATGCCGCAGCATCTCTTGTATTTCAAACCGCTCCCGCATGGGCACGGGTCGTTCCTGCCTACCTTCTCGCCCGCCCTTACGACAGGCTGCTCCTTTTCGGGGGCGCTTTCGGCCTCCTCCCCTCTCGAGTACCTCACCCTCTGCTGGCTCTGCCTGGGCTGAGGAGGCGGCGGGGCGGCTTGAGCGTTCTCCTCCATCTTTATCTGCACCTTGAAGAGCCGCTCGCATACCTCGCTACGGAGCCTCGCGATGAGGCCCGCGAAGAGCTCGAAGCCTTCCTTCTTGTACTCCTGGAGCGGGTTCTTCTGGCCGTAGCCCCTTAAGCCTATGCCGCCCTTGAGGTGGTCCATTGAAAGGAGGTGGTCCTTCCATAAGGAGTCGAGCGTGTGGAGGAGTATCACTTTCTCAAACTGGAGGAAGGCCTCATCGCCCACGATAGCTATCTTATCCTCGTAGGACTTCCACGCCTTCTCGGCTATGCCCTCGGCAAGGGCCTCGCGGCTGTTCACGCCCTGCATGTCATCGGGGCCGAAATGCATCCCGAACTGCATCATGGCCGCGTCGTTTATTGTCTTTAGGTCCCAGTCCTCGACATGGCTCTTCTCGTCGACGTGCGTCCCGACCAGTTCCCTCGCGGCCTCCTCGGAGAACTCCTTCACCATCTCCCGGAGCCCCTGCTGGCCGAGTATCTGCTTCCTGTACCCGTAGACGACGGTCCTCTGCTGGTTCATGACGTCGTCATATTCCAGGAGGTGCTTCCTTATGTCGAAGTTATGCCCTTCGACCTTTTTCTGCGCGTTCTCTATGGCCTTGGAGACGAGGCCGTGCTCGATGGGCACGTCCTCATCCATTCCTATCCTCTCCATTATGGAGGCTATCCTGTCCGAGCCGAATATGCGCAGCAGATCGTCCTCGAGCGACATATAAAACCTTGACGAGCCCGGGTCGCCCTGGCGGCCCGCGCGGCCCCGGAGCTGGTTGTCTATGCGCCTGGACTCGTGCCTCTCGGTGCCGAGGATGTAGAGGCCGCCCAAAGCGAGCACCTTGGCCTTCTCCTCCTCGCAGAGCGCCCTCGCCTTCTCGAGCGCGGCCTTGTACTCGGGGTTCGTGTCGTCCTTGCCGGCGCGGGCTGAGGCAAGGTACTCGGGGTTTCCGCCGAGGAGTATGTCGGTTCCCCTTCCGGCCATGTTGGTCGATATGGTGACGGCCTTTAGCCTGCCGGCCTGGGCGACTATCTCGGCCTCCCGCTCGTGCTGCTTCGCGTTAAGCACGTGGTGAGGGATCTTATGGCTTACGAGCATCTTGGCGAGGCGCTCGGAGTCCTCGATGGAGATGGTGCCGACGAGCACGGGCCTCCCCTGCCTGTAGGACTCCTCAAGGTCCTTTATTACGGCCTTGAACTTCTCCTTCTTGGTCTTGTAGACGAGGTCCGTTGCGTCCACCCTGGCAAGCGGCCTGTTCGTCGGGATGACCACGACGTCGAGGTTGTATATGTTCCTGAACTCGGCGGCCTCGGTATCGGCGGTGCCGGTCATGCCAGCGAGCTTCTCGTACATCCTGAAGTAGTTCTGGAAGGTGATGGTGGCGAGCGTCTGGTTCTCGCTCTCTATCTTGACCTTCTCCTTGGCCTCGACCGCCTGGTGGAGCCCGTCGCTCCAGCGCCTCCCGGTCATGAGGCGCCCAGTGAACTCGTCGACTATTATGACCTGGCCGTCCTTCACGACGTAGTCCACGTCCCTGTGGAAGAGGACGTGGGCGCGAAGCGCCTGGTTTACGTGGTGGAGCGTCTCTATGTGCGCCGGGTCGTAGAGGTTCTCTATGCCGAGGAGCTCCTCAACCCTGTTCATGCCCTCCTCGGTAAGGAGGACCTGCTTGGCCTTCTCGTCCACCGTGAAGTGGTCTTCTTTCCTGAGCCCGGGCATTATACGGTCTATCTCGTAGTACTTGTCGGTAGAGTCCTCGGTCGGCCCTGAGATGATTAGCGGGGTCCTGGCCTCGTCTATGAGGATGGAGTCAACCTCGTCCACTATGGCGAAGTTGTGCTCCCGCTGGACGTACTCGTCGAGCGAGAACTTCATGTTGTCGCGGAGGTAGTCGAACCCGAACTCGTTGTTGGTGCCGTAGGTTATGTCGGCGTTATAGGCGTCCTTCCGCGTTACGGGGCGGAGGTGAGTGAAGCTCCCCGGCCCATCGGTGTAGGAAGGGTCGTAGATATAGCTCTCATCGCTCTGGATGATGCCCACCGTAAGGCCGAGCGCGTGATAGACCGTGCCCATCCAGTGGCTGTCCCTCCTCGCCAGGTAGTCGTTCACCGTCACGAGGTGCGCGCCCTTGCCGGTAAGGGCGTTCAAATAGAGCGGGAGCGTGGCGACGAGGGTCTTTCCCTCGCCGGTCTTCATCTCGGATATCTTGCCGCTGTTAAGGACGTATCCGCCCATGAGCTGGACGTCGAAGTGGCGCATCTTAAGGCGCCTCCACGCAACCTCCCTCACGGCGGCGAACGCCCTCGGGAGGATGTCTTCCAGGGTCTTACCCGAGGCAAGCTCCTCTTTGAACCTGAGCGTCAGGTCCTTCAGGCCCTCGTCGCTCAAGGCCTTCATGGACGGCTCAAGGGAGTTTATCTCCTCGACTATGGGCGCCATCCGTTTGACTTCGCGCTCGTTCTTGGAGCCGAAAACTTTTTTAAGCAGACTGTTTAACATATTCCCCTGGTTTCCCTTTTTTTACGGGCGGCCTGAATTCAGAACCTTTATGCAACCGCCGGGATATTGCTCATTAATCCGGCATATCGCGGTTATTATGGCATAAATATGCCTTGGACCGGAAAACAATTATAATAGCATAATTATAACAATATTTCCATACCGGCCGAAATCCTTTTTAAAAGCGCACACGAGCGGCTTTCATTCAAAATAAAAAGGCCCCGCGGAACTCTCCGGGGGCCTTTCCATGCCTTGATGGAACCGGTTCAGTCGAGTATGTACTTTTCGGGATTGACGTTTATCCCGTTCAAGGATACCGAGTAATGGAGGTGGGGCCCCGTCGAGCGTCCCGAGTTTCCGATGGTCCCTATCTTTGCGCCGCGCTTGACCCTCTGGCCCACGGCTACGAACGTCTCGGAAAGATGCCCGTAAGTGGTCTTGATCCCGTACCCGTGCGAGATGACCACGGCCCTGCCGAGGTTCGCCTCCTTTGCCGCCTTGACGACTATGCCGTCCGCAGGCGCGATTACCGGGGTGCCTATGCTGTTGGCTATGTCTATCCCGGCATGGTGGTGGGGTGCTCCAGTAAAAGGAGAGATCCTGCTCCCGAACCTGGAGGTGACCCATCCCTTTGCCGGCCATATCGACGGCGTGGAGGCGAGCATGACCGACTTATTTACAAGGTGGTCGCTAAGCTCGACAAGGCTCTCCTCCTGCTGAGCGGCCTGGTATTCGAGGTTAAGGAGGTCGGAGCGCATTTTCTCTACCAGCTCGTCGACCTTCGCTCCGGCGGACGGGAACGTGTTCTCGTCAACCGAGGAATCGCCTCCCATCCCGAGCACCTGCTCGGCGCCTCCGGCCGGCTTGGGGTCCTTCTCGATATTCGCGATTATGCGTATCTTCTTGTCGAACAGGTTGAGCCTGGCCAGCTGGCTTTCGAGGTCGCTTATCTTGGAGGCGAAGCCCTGGAGCACGGCCTTCTGCTCGGAGTTTTCCTTCTTAAGCGATGAGAACTCGACGTGGTTCACCCTGAGCCTCATGTAATCTATTATTACGAAGGCCAGGGCGAGGGAAAAGACGATGGAAAGAACTCCTGCTACCTTGAGATATCTGAAGGGGATATTCAGTTTTCTCGGTTTGGAAGCGTCGTTCGCAAGGACAAAGAGCGTAAGAAACCGCCTATCCAACGTGAGGTCCTCCCTTCCAGGATTTTTTCGCTCTGCCCGGGGCTGCTCCGGAGAGCCCGGGTTTAAAGCCGTATTGCGGGATTACCGCGGCTTAAGGACGGCTGCCGCTCATGGTGAGCCTTCCAGGCCCGGTCTTTTCAGCGGGTGGAAAGGGTCTCGGTGTTTTTGCCGCCATTTCATATCGGCGCGCAAGGGAAAAACTTGAAAAAAAGGTACGGACTTCGGGGTTCCCGGGTCTTGCGGGTGCTTTTTCGAGTGGAGATTCATTAGCATACTCAGCGCTCCCGTGTCAAGCTATTTAGCCCGCGGCGGGCCGTAAGCACGGGATGAGTATACTTGAGGCGAGCGTCGGGGGCAGTGACCCGGGTCACTCGGTGAGGTAAAGGAGTATCCTGCCTTTTTCTATCTTTATATAACCCTCCTGGGTCATCTTCTTAAGGGCCCTGCTCACGACCTCCCTGGAGGAGCCTATCATGGCCGCGAGCTCTTCGTGAGTGGGCCTCTCTATGGCTATGACCTTTTCATCGGACCCCTCGGCGTTGGCCATGCCGATGAGAGTGTGGGCGATTCTACCGCAGACGTCCAGGAGCGCGAGCCCGCCTATCTTCCTCGTAGCCTCCCTGAGCCTGCCGGTAAGATAGGCGAATAGCCGCATGTACACTTTATGGTGCTTCGAGAGGTATTCCAGAAAGGCGGACTTGCCTATGACCAGGCATGAGAGGTCGGTAACGGCCTCGACGTTCGCGGACCTGGGCTTGTCGTCCATTATGGACATCTCGCCGAACATGTCGCCGGTCTTGAGGACCGCGAGCACTATCTCGCGGCCTTCCTCGCCGTAGAGCGTGACCTTGACCTTCCCGGAGACGATGAAATATACGGCGTCGCCCTCGTCGCCCTCCGTGATGACCTGAATGCCGCCGGGCCAGGACCTCAACTCCGCCCTCGGGATGAGGTCGGTTATATAGAAGTCCTCGAGCCCCTTGAAAAGCGGGTTCAGGGCCAGGACTTCCTTCAACTTCCTTGCGTCTTCCTTTACGTCAGTCATGTTCCGCTCGCCTCGATTTCTTCGACCAGCAGGCTGGGCGCGCCGATGGACCCTATGAACCTCAGGTCCGACGCGCACTCGGTCACGCCCGAGAAAAGCCCAAGCAGGTTCCCGGAGACGGCCATTCCCCTTACAGGGTAGGCGACCTCCCCGTTCTCCACCCGGAAGCCCGCGGCCCCGAGCGAGAAGTCCCCGCTTACGGCGTTGATTGTATGCACACCCAGGAGCTCGGTTATGAAAAGCCCGTTTCCAAGCTCCTTGAGGAGAGTCTCGAACCCCCTTTCGCCCTTTTCGATGTAGAGGTTCGTTATGCCTATTCCGGGCGTTGACTTGTAACCGCCTCTCACGGCGTTACCCGTCGAGGCGGCGCCTGCCCTTCCGGCCCAGTAGGTATCGTAGAGATAGCCCTGGCAGACGCCTTCAAGGATTAGCGCGGTCTTCCTCGAGGCCGTGCCCTCGGCATCAAAGGCGGAGGTGGCCCAGCCGCCCCTTATGACCCCGTCGTCCCAGATATTGAGCGCGCCGGACGCGACCTTTTTCCTTTTTTTTCCTATGAGCATGGATTTGCCCTTTATGACGCCATCGCCCAGGAACGACCCGGCAAGGGCTTCAAGGAGCTCGCAGGCGACCGTGTTCTCTATCATCGCCCCGCACCTTGTAGTCTTTATGGTCCTTGCGCCGAGGCGCTTAACGGCGTTCTCGGCGGCTCTTCCGCCGATTGCGCGGCTGTCCACGTCCGCTCCCTTATGGCCGGTCCCCATCTCCCAGCCCATCTGGGCCTCGCCGTCGCCTTCCGCTACGGCGGTGACGCTACCGCTGTAATAGGTGGCAGCGTGGACTATGTCGACTCCGTTCGAGTTGACGAGCCTTCCCGCGCCGAGGGATTCCGAGTACGAAGCCTTCCTCACCCTCTTTACCTTCTTATCAAATGAGAGGGCCGCTTCCTCTATCTCGACCGCAGCCTTTATGAGCTCCTCCTCGGGCCTCGCCCCGAACGAGCCGTCGAATAGCCCCAAGTCTTCCTCCGGAAGGCCCTGCTGGGGCTCCGGGAGCCTGAGATACTCGTCCTCGGAAGCCTCCCTGCTTCCAGAAATCGCGTTCTCTACGAGCTCCGAGAGCGCGCTCTCGGAGAGAACGCTCGAAAATGCGAAACCGAGCCTCCTCCCGGATATGGTCCGTAATCCCACGCCCCTGCTCGACCGGGCCTTCAACGCATCCACAGCCCCGTCCTTGGCCTCGACCCCGAGCCCCTTCTGGAGCGAGAAATATATCTCGTACGAATCCGCCCTGCCCTTCAAGAGCTTCCTGAGCCTCCCGATCGTCTCTTCCGCGCCGGCATCGTCAAGAAATCCCTTCACGCCTGCCCCCTTTCCCGCGGTCCGCCCGCGAGCTCGATTATGACGGCTATTTCGTCGCAGTTCGGGAACTTCACGCATTTTATGCAGTCGCCCCAGATCTTGTGCGGCAGGACCTCCTTGCTTATGCACTTGAACCTGAGCTTTTTGAAGAACCCCGGCTTGTAGGTGAGCGCGAATACCCTTTTTAAGCCCAGCTCCGCGGCCTCGTCCAGGCAGGCCGTCACGAGCTTGGTGCCTATGCCCCTCCCGGTATGCCCGCTCCTTACGGCAAGGGACCTAACCTCGCCCATCTCCGGCGAAGCTATATGCAGCGCGCAGGTCCCGAGTATCTTCCCTCCTTCCTCGTATACGAAGAAGTCCCTCAGCGTCGCGCAGATGTCAGAGGCCGACCTGTGGAGCATTATGCCCCGCTTGGCGAAAGCCTCGACTATCTGGTGTATGCTCTCTACGTCTGAAAGAAGCGCCTTCCTTACCAATTCTACCCTTTTTCCTCCTGGGCGGCCCGGCAGGCCGACAGTGCAAGTTGCTGAAAATCTTTGGGGGGGGGGGGGAACTTTCCGTCGAAAGGTCCCCTCAAGATTTTTTCAGAGCCTTGCCTGGCCTGGCGAGTTTGTCCGCGGCCTCCATCAGCTCTAATGCGTGCTTTTTCGTTGTTTCCGTTACCTTGAGGCCGCCGAGCATGGAGGATATCTCGTCCACCCTGTCCTCGCCAGAGACCTCCCTGACCCTCGTGACAGTCCTCCCTCCCGTTGCCTCCTTCGAGACCGCGAAGTGCCTGTCCGCGAAGGCCGCGACCTGCGGCAGGTGCGTTATGCAAAGCACCTGGTTGGCCTTGGACACTTTTTTAAGCTTAAGGCCCACAACCTGTGAAATGGCGCCGCTTACGCCTGTGTCTATTTCGTCGAAGACCATTGTCGGGACCCTGCCCGCGGATATTACGCTCTTTATGGCGAGCATTATCCTCGAAAGCTCGCCCCCGGAAGCCACCTTTGAAAGGGGCTTGAGGCCCTCGCCCTCGTTGGCGGCTATATGGAAACTAACCTTGTCAGAGCCCTTTTCCGTAAGCCTAGGGCCGCCGTCCTGCCCCATGTCCTTTTCGACCAGAGGCTCGAAGAGGGCGCCCTTCATTCCGAGGTTCGTAAGCTCTTCCTCTATGCCGGCCTTGAGCCCCTTTGCGGCCTCAAGCCTTCCGGCGTGCAGATCGCCCGCTATCCCGGCAGCTTTTGAATGCGCGGAATTGTACCTTGCTTCGAGCTCCGCCTGCTTGAGGTCCGTATTCTCGAGAAGCCCGAGCTCTTTTTCCAGGGCTTCTTTTTTAAGGAGCATCTCATCGACGCTTCCGCCGTATTTCTTCTTGAGCTTCCCGATGAGGTCGAGCCTTTCGGAAGCCGCTTCCAGGGCATCGGGGTCGGCCTCTATCGAGGAGGCGTAATCCCGGAAGAACGCGCCTGTATCCTCAAGCTCCAGGAGGCTTGCCTCCACCCTCGCTGCCGCGTCCTTAAGCCGCTCATCGAGCGAGGAGACCTCCTTCAAAGCCCTCGCGACCGCCCCGAGCCTCTCGGTTATCGAGCCTGAATCCGAATAAATGGCCCGTTCGGAAAATTCGGTAGCCTCCCTGAGTTTCCCAACTGATTGGAGCCTTTCCCTTAGGCTCTTTAGCTCCTCTTCCTCGCCGGGCTTTAACCCGGCTGCCGACAGCTCATTCAGCTGAAAGGAAAGAAAATCTTTTCTTTCCCTCCCGCCCCTGGCCTCGCTCAAGAGGGCTTCGAGCTCGCGCCTCGCCTCGGCCATATCCCTGTATGCCGAGGCCATTAGGGTGCGTAGCCCGGAAAGGCCGCCGAACGAATCGAGCACCTCTACGTGCTCGTCAGACCTTGCAAGGGACTGGTGCTCGCTCTGGCCGTATATGTCTATAAGCCTCCGCCCGACCTCGGTGAGCGTAACAAGCGTCGAGAGGCTCCCGTTTATATATATCCTGTTCCTTCCGGCCCGCTGGACGACCCTCTTGATCACAAGCTCGTCCGAGGCCGGGAAACCGGCCTCCGTGAGCACGTCATCCAGGCCGCCCCCCCTTACGCCCGAAACATCGAAGAGGGCCTCCACCTGTGCCTCAACGCTACCCTCGCGGATAAGGTCGCCAGAGGCCCTGTCGCCGAGGACCAGGGCGAGCGCGTCCATGATGATGCTCTTTCCCGCGCCGGTCGAGCCGGTGAAGATATTAAGGCCCGGGCCGAACCCGATAGAGAGGGACTCTATTATGGCGAAGTCCTTTATACTCAGTTCAAGCAGCATAAGCAGGCCCGGCAGCGGTTCAGTTCCTAACCATGCCGACCTCCCACATGAGCCTCTCCCGGAGGATTTCGAAATAGCTCTTGCCGTCGTATCTCACGAGATAGACGCTCTCGCCGGCGCGCCTTATCTTGACCATGTCGCCGCTCTCGAGCGGAAGGTTCACCTGGCCGTCGAGTATGAGCTCGATATTAGACTGCTCCGGGCTCACGGTCACGTCCACGGTCATCCAGTCCGGTATGACCACCGGCCTGTTCGTGAGATTGAACGGGCATATGGGGGCCACTATTATGGAGTGTATGGTCGGGTATAGTATCGGGCCGTTGGCGGAGAGGGAGTAGGCCGTCGAGCCGGTAGGTGTAGCCACGATGAGGCCGTCGGCCCTGTAGGTGTTCACATATTCCCTGTTTATGCGGGTCTCGAGCCTTACGAGCCTCGCGCTCTCGCCCTTTATGACGGCGTCGTTCAGGACCTTGTGGGTCGAGAGGACCCTCTCCTCCCTCGCGTGCTCGACCGAGAGGAGCATCCGTTCCTCGAGTACGAAGTCGTCGCGCTCTATCTTTTCAAGTAGCGGAAAGACCTCCTTGACTGTTATTGCGGTGAGGAAGCCGAGGCTTCCCATGTTCACACCGAGGATTGGGACTTTTCTGCCGTCTATGAGCCTCGCGGCGTGGAGCATGGTGCCGTCGCCGCCGAGGACGACTATCAGATCGACGCTCGTGGGGAGGTCTTTTATGGGGACTGCCCCGGCGTTCTTTATCATGAGGGCGAGCCCCTCGTCGGTAAAGACCTCGCCGCCCCTTTCGACGACCCAGTCAGCTATCCTGTCGGCGAGCTTGATCGCCTCGGGGTTGCTTACCTTGACTATTAGGCCTAACCTCTTCAAATGAAACTCCTCATCACCTCTGCGGCACTATCACGACCTTTATCGATTCCCCGGCCCCGGCGACGAGCCTGAACCCTTCCTGCGCTTCATCCAGTCCGAGCCTGTGCGTTATGAGGTCGTTGACCCTGACCCTTCCGGAGGCGATTAGCTCCAAAGCGACGAGGGTTTCATACGGCGGAGAGGCATAGGAATTGATGATAGTGATATTGTCCCTCCAGAGGTCGAAGAGCGGGAGGGGGTAGGTCCCTCCCGGCTCCTTGGGCGCGAAGAAGATAACGGTGCCGCCGCGGTCAACGCTCTTAAGGCCCTGTGTTATGGCCGAGTCGCTCGCCGCGCATATAATGACGAGGTCAACGGGCCTTCCGAAGGCTTCCCGTATTTTCGCTGGCACGTCCGTACGCGCATCCAGCGCGAGGTCCGCGCCCGAGCGGGTAGCGGAATCGAGCCTGAAATTGTTTATGTCCGTAGCCGCTATTTTCCCGGCGCCGAGGGCCCGCGCAAGCCGTATATGAAGAAGCCCCGACATGCCGCTGCCGATTACTAGAACGCTCATGCCAGGGGAGAACCTTGCCACCCTGAACGCCCGGACAACGCAGCCGAGGGGCTCTACGAATGTCCCGTCCTCGAAGCTCACATTATCCGGAAGGATGAAGGTGCCCCTGTCGAGGTTTATGGCCGGGACCCTCACGAACTCGCAGAACCCGCCGGGGTCGAAGTTGGTCGAGCGGAGCGTGTCGCATACCGAGTGGTTCCCGGCGAGGCAGTACCTGCAGGTATTGCAGGGCACGTGGTGCGCTACCGTCACCCGGTCGCCGGGCTTGAAGCCCTTTACGCCGGGGCCGGTCTTTTCTATTGTCCCGGCTATTTCATGGCCCAGGACAAGGGGGGCCTTTTTTATCCTGTACCATTCCATGACGTCGCTTCCGCAGATGCCGCTCGCCTCTATCCTTACGAGCGCCTCTCCGGGGCCTATGGCGGGGACTGGCCTTTCCTCTACCCTGACGTCATTATTGTTGTAGTATACGGCGGCCTTCAACGGGCGGCTGTCTCCTTTTCGCCTGCCAGCGTCTTGAAGAGGTCCCATGCCTTGTCGGGCTTAAGGTCCTTGTGGACTATCTCCCTTACTGTCTTTATCATGGCGACCGGATGCTCGGACTGGAAGATGTTCCGACCCATGTCCACGCCCACAGCGCCCCTGGAGATCGCGTTATAGGAGAGGTCTATGGCTTCCCTCTCGGGTATCTTCTTGCCGCCCGCAATTACTATGGGCGCCGGGCAGTTCTTTACTACCTTCTCGAAGTCCTCGCAGTAGTAGGTTTTGACGACATGGGCGCCGAGTTCTGCGGCTATCCTGCAGGCTAGGCCAAGGTAGCGCGCGTCCCTCGTCATATCCTTCCCGACCGCGGTAACGGCGAGTACCGGAATCCCGAACTCCTCGGCCTCGTTTATGAGGTCCGCGAGCGCGAGAAGCGACTTTCTTTCGAGCTCCGAGCCGACGAATATCGAAAGGGCCACGCCCGCCGCGTTCATCCTGATGGCGTCCCTCATCGAGACCGTCGTGCCCTCGTCCGCGAGATTGCCGAGTATGCTCGTCCCGCCCGATACCCTGAGCATTATGGGCACGTCCACGCCGGGGTCGACGCAGGCCCGGAGGACCCCCCTCGTAAGCATGAGGCAGTCCGCGTGCTTCACAAGCGGGGCTATGGTCTTCCCAGGCTCTTCGAGCCCGCTCGTGGGGCCGAGGAAGTATCCGTGGTCAACGGCTAACATGACGGTCCTTCCGGTTTCCGGCCGTATTATCTTCGCAAGACGGTTTTTCTTCCCCCAACCCATGTGTGTGCCCTCCTGAGATAAGTTTTCAAGCGGAACGGACCGCAAAAATCTTTCTAAAACAAGAGCTTCCCCCTGCCGAGCCGAGGGGGATTTCGGAAAATCAGGATAACAAGCCGAGGGGTCCGCGTCAACTGTATTTATTCCGGGTTTGTCCGTAAAAACCGCCGAAACCCGCCTCAGGCGTGGCCCGCCATGAACTTCGCCCTGCACTCCTCGGAACAGAAAAAAAGACTCCTGCCGCCTTCAGACGACTTCAAAGCCGAGCTTATCGGAACGTATGTCCCGCAAACCGTATCCAGCACCATCTCCTCGCTGTCGCCGCGCCCGTGGCGCACAGTATCGCGGTGGACCGAGGCCTCTCCGGCCCCGCGCGCCTTTTTTGATTCGAGCGCCTTTTTAAGCGCGAGCACGATGAAGAATATGGCCAATAATATGAGTACGCTCTTCAACCTTCCATTCTCCTTAACCCTTCTTTTCCGAGCCTTTCCGCCAATTCGGAGACAGTGGCCCCAGAAAGCGGGTCGACGAACCCGGGCGCGATGTCCGAGAGGGGGACCATGACAAAGGCCCGCTCATGGGCGCGGGGGTGCGGCACCTCGATGCGCTCGCCCTTTATCACCCTCGAGCCGTAGAATATTATATCAAGGTCAATGAGGCGCGGGCCCCACCTTTCCGCCTCCCGCCTACCCATCTCCGCCTCTATGCCCTTAAGGTACCGTAATAGCTCGCCGGGCGGCAACTCGCTCCTTGCCTCCATAGCAGCGTTCACGAATCTCGGCTGGTCCTGAGGTCCCCAGGGCTCCGATTCGTACAGCGGGCTTACCTTGACGACAGTAAGCCCGCCGCCTTTTTCAGCAAGCCTTGTCGCCTCGCGGATGTTCCTTTCCCTGTCCCCGAGGTTAGAGCCTATGGCTATGAATATCCGTTCTTCCATCAGATACAAAGGCCTGTCCCAAAAACAAAGGCCTGAACCGCGTAAACGGATTCAGGCCCGGTCAGATGATGAGCATCAGGCAACCATTTTTAAGGTTGCCTATTTCCTCAGAACTCGAGGTCCAGGCCCTTAAGCCTCTTTTTAAACTCCTCTATGACCCTGTATTCCTCGTCCTTGTTCTTGGCCGCGAAGGTCGCGGAGAACCTCAGGTAGCTCCCCACGTCGTCCCAGGGCACGGTCGAGATGTGCGCCTCTTTTATGAGGTACTCGGAGACGTCCTCGGCTGAAGAAAAGACCGTGTTCGTCTTTTTTGCCTTTTTAGGGGCGCGGACATAGAGATAGAAGGAGCCCTTGGGCATTACGGCCGAGAAGCCGCAGCCCTCAAGCGCTTCGACCATGAGCTTAAGCCTTCTCTTATATTTGTCCGATATCTTTTCCGTTATTTCCGGATGGTCGAGGGCGTAGATGCCCGCCTTCTGTATGGCGATGAACTGGCCCGAGTCGTAATTGTCCTTTACATGGGCGTAGGCGGATACGACCTTCTCGTTCCCGGCGACAAAGGCGAGCCTCCAGCCGGTCATGTTGAAGGCCTTGGAAAAGGAGTGTATCTCCACGCCGACCTCCTTCGCGCCCGGGACCGAAAGGAAGCTCAAGGGTCTCGAGTCAAAGGAGAGCGCGGCATAGGCGGCGTCGTGGACGACGATTATCTTGTTCTTCTTCGCGAACCCGACGACCTTCTCGAAGAACTCAGGAGTCGCGGCGGCGCCGGTCGGGTTATTGGGATAATTGAGATAAAGTAGCTTTATCCCGGCGAGGTCTTTAGCCGGGATGGCATCCAGGTCCGGCAAAAACCCGTTCTCTTCCTTTAGCGGGAGCTTCACTACACGCCCGCCGTTCCACTCGGTATGGGTGGCGAGGATGGGATACCCCGGCACGGTCATGAGCACGCCGTCCCCGGGGTTTATGAAGGCGTCCGGGAGCATGGCTAGCGCTGGCTTCGAGCCTATGGAATGGACGACCTCCTTTGCCGGGTCTATCCCCGCGACGCCATAGACCTTGTCGAGGTATCTTGCTGCGGCTTCCTTCAGCTCCTGTATGCCGTTATCCGAATAGCCCCTGTTCTCGGGTTTTGCGCACTCGAGCTTAAGGGCCTCTACCACCGGCGGGAAGGCCATCTCGTCAGGCTCGCCCACGCCGAAGTCAAAGAGCTCCGCATTGGGGTTACTCTTCCTGGCCTCTGCCTTGGCCCTCTTTATCTTCTCAAATTTGTAGATTTTCTGGCTTTTTCCGAAGAGTTTTCCCCCTATCCTCTCCGCGAAAGAACCCTGGATGAAATCCTCAGGCATCTCTGGTGCGAACCTCCTTATTCCAAACTGGATGAATGAGACATATTAGAACAAAAAAAGCTTCTCTGCAAGACTAACCGTCAGCCCAGAGCTTCCTGGAAGCCCTGCCCTCGGCTATCGTGTTCCTCAATACGCCTATACCGTCTATCTCGACCTCGACGGTGTCGCCGGGCCGCATCTTGCCCACCCCCGAGGGGGTCCCGGTCGCGATGACGTCGCCCGGGAGTAGCGTCATGACGTGGGAGACGAAGCTTAAGAGCTCGAACACATTGAATATCATGTCCCTCGTCGAGGTGTCCTGCTTCGTCTCGCCGTTAAGGCGCGTTTTTATAATGGTATCGAGGGGATCGAGGCCGGTCGATATGCAAGGCCCAATGGGCGCGAAGGTATCGAAGCCCTTCGCCCGGGTGTACTGTCCGTCTTTTTTCTGGAGATCGCGGGCCGAAACGTCGTTCAGGCAGGTGTAGCCGAGTATGTAATCGGATGCGTCCCTCGGAAGGACCTCTTTTGCCGTCTTACCGATGACTACCGCAAGCTCCCCTTCGTAGTCCACCCTGTGGGACATGTGCGAGGGATAGACTATCTCGTCCTCAGGGCCGATGACCGCTGTCGAGGGCTTCATGAAGAGCATGGGCTCTTCCGGCAGGGGCTTTCCGAACTCGGCCGCATGGGCCCGATAGTTTAGCCCTATGGCGACTATCTTCGACGGGGAGACCGGCGCAAGTAGCTTTACCTTTTCGAGGTCATGGCCTGTAGAAAGGATGAGGTCCCTTGTAAGCGCAAACGACCCGGAAAAAGGATTTGAATCCAGCTCGAAGACGCTCCCGTCCTCAATAATCCCGTAGAGGACCTTTCCGGAGGACTCGAACCTGCAAAGCTTCAATGCCTGCCTCCCTTTGCGGATATGGCCGCGCCCTTCTGGGCCGGGGCAGCCTTCGTGGCTTTGGCTGCCTTCTTTACCGCCCTCTTCGGCTTTACGACGGCGGCACCCTCCACCATCGATTTTATCTTGAGCCTAAGGGCGTTTATCTTTATGAACCCCTCGGCGTCCTTCTGGTTATAGACCGTATCCTCCTCGAAGGTGGCGAAGTCCGGGTGGTAGAGCGACTGCTCGGCCTTCCTGCCCACTATCATCACCCCGCCCTTGTAGAGCTTGACTCTCGCAACGCCCGTAACGCCGGATGTCGCCTCGTCGATAAGGGACTGCAGGGCCTTTCTCTCGGGCGAGAACCAGTAGCCGTTATATACGAGGGTCGAGTACTTTTGCGAAAGGCTGTCCCGGAGGTGCAGGAGTTCCCTGTCCATGGTGATGGACTCAACCGCCCTCCTCGCGGCGTGGAGTATCGTGCCGCCGGGAGTCTCGTAGACGCCCCTGGACTTCATACCCACGTAGCGGTTCTCGACCATGTCGAGCCTGCCGACCCCGTTCTTGCCGCCCATCTCATTGAGTAGCTCAAGGAGCCTTGCCGGGGATAGTTTCCTTCCGTTCACCGATACCGGGTTCCCGTTCTCAAAGCCTATCTCGACGTACGTAGCCCTGTTCGGGGCCTTTTCAGGAGCGACGCTCAGCACGTACATGCTCTCAGGCGCTTCGGCCCAGGGGTCTTCGAGTATGCCGCCCTCGAAACTTATGTGGAAGAGGTTCCTGTCCGAGCTGTAGGGCTTCTTCTTCGTGACCGGCACAGGTATGCCGTGCTTTCTGGCGTAATCTACGAGGTCCGCCCTGCCCTTCATGTCCCACTCCCTCCAGGGCGCGATGACCTTTATATGCGGGTCCATCGAATAATAGGCGAGCTCGAATCGGACCTGGTCGTTGCCCTTTCCGGTAGCTCCGTGCGATACGGCGTCCGCCCGCTCCTTAGCGGCTATCTCCATCTGGGCCTTGGCTATGAGAGGCCTGGCGATTGACGTGCCGAGGAGGTACGCTCCCTCGTAGACCGAAGAGGCCCTGAGCATCGGAAATACGAAGTCCCTTACGAACTCTTCTCTAAGGTCTTTTATATAGACCCTCTTGGCGCCCGTGGCGAAGGCCTTCTTCCTTATGCCGTCTATCTCGACGTTTCCCTGCCCTATATCTGCGGAGAACGCTATGACCTCGCACCCGTACTTCTCGATGAGCCACTTCATTATGACCGAGGTGTCGAGCCCCCCGGAGTACGCCAAAACGACCTTCTTAACGCCAACACCCCTTGACATCTCAAGCTCCTTCGCTGTGTTTTCCGGCCAGCAGCCATTCTAGCACGGCCTTCTGTATGTGAAGCCTGTTCTCGGCCTGGTCCCATATTGCTGAGGCAGGGCCTTCCATCGCCTCGTCGGTTATCTCCTCCCCCCTGTGCGCGGGGAGGCAATGAAGCACTATCGCGTCCTTCTTCGCAAGTCCAAGGAGCCTCTCGTTTATCTGGTAGCCCTCGAAGGCCTTTTTCCTCGCCTCGGCCTCTTCCTCCTGCCCCATGCTCGCCCAGACGTCGGTATTGAGGACGTCCGATCCCCTTGCGGCCTCTTCCACGCTTTCGGTCACGCGTATCAACGGGTTCGCGGCAACGGCCTTATCCAGTATCGCCTTGTCGGGCCAGTATCCCTTCGGGCAGGCGAGCGTAAGCTCGAATGGCAGTAGCATGGCCGCCTCTATCCACGAGTTCGCCATGTTGTTGCCGTCACCTATCCAGCTGGCCTTTATGCTTTCGTACCCGCCTTTTTTTTCAACCACCGTCATGAGGTCCGCGAGCACCTGGCATGGGTGGTGTAGGTCCGTAAGGCCGTTTATGACCGGGACGGAAGAATACCTTGCGTACTCCTCTATTATCCCGTGGCCGAAAGTCCTTATGACCACGGCGTCAACGTACCTTGACATCACTCGCGCCGTGTCCTTTATGGGCTCGCCCCGGCCTATCTGCGAGTCCCTCTGGCTCATGAATATGGCGTTCCCGCCGAGCTGGTGCATGGCGGCCTCGAAGGAGACTCGGGTCCTCGTTGAGGACTTCTCGAATATGAGCGCGAGCGTTTTCCCGCGTAAAGGATTATGCGGGATTCCTTTCTTATGCCGCGCCTTGAGCGTGACCGCGCTTCCTATGAGGCGGTCTATATCTTCTTTCGTGAGGTCGTCTATTGTAAGGAGGTGCATTATCCGCTCCCGCGTTTTTTGAATACTTGCCGCTTTCAAGGTGATCGGTTCCACCTATTTACCTTTCCCCGCGGACGAGAGAACCGGCTCCAGCATCCCCAGCATCTCGTCCACTTCCTTTTCCGTAACCACAAGGGCCGGGATGAAACGGAGGACTTTGTCGCCCACGCAGTTTATGAGTAGCCCCTTTGCGAGGCACTCCTTCACGATCTCGCCGCCCTTTACGCCTTCGGCAAGCTCCATGCCGAGTATGAGCCCCTTGCCCCTCACCTCTTTTATGAAGCCGTATTTGGCCTTTAGCGCGTTGAGCTTCCCTTCAAGGTACGCCCCGGCTTTTTTGCAATTGTCCAGGATGCCGTCGTTTATCATAGTGTTCACTGCGGCTATCCCTGCTGCTGTCGCAAGCGGGTTCCCGCCGAATGTAGACGCGTGGGTACCGGGCACGAACGACGAGGCCACTTCTTCGGTTGCGAGCATCGCGCCTATTGCCACTCCTCCGGCAAGGCCCTTCGCTAGCGTCATGATGTCAGGCGGAGCGCCGTAGTTCTCGTAGGCGAAAAGCGTCCCCGTGCGGCCCATGCCGACCTGAACCTCGTCGAATATGAGGAGCGCCCCCGCCTTTTTGCAGACTTCCTTCAACTCCTTCAAGTAATTCGGGGACGCCACGTTCACCCCGCCCTCGCCCTGTATGGGCTCGACCATGACCGCGGCAGTGGAATCATCCACCACCCTCTTTGCGGCCTCGATGTCGTTGAAAGGCGCGTAGACGAAGCGCTCCAAAAGAGGCTCGAACCCGGACTGGTATTTCTTCTGCCCTGTCGCCGCGAGCGCGGCGAAAGTGCGGCCGTGGAACGACTGCTCCATGCTCACTATGCGATGCCTGTTCGCGCCCCTGTCGCTGAAGAACTTCCTCGATAGCTTAAGGGCCGCCTCGTTCGCCTCGGCCCCGGAGTTGCAGAAGAATACCCTCTCCGCGAAGGAGTTCTCCGTAAGGAGCCGCGCAAGCTCTGACTGCGTCTCGATGTGAAAAAGGTTCGATATATGTATGAGCTTACCGGCCTGCTCCCTGATGGCGGCTACTATCTTCGGGTGGCAGTGGCCGAGGTTGCAGACGGCCAGGCCCGATACGAAATCAAGGTATTCCTTCCCGTCCGCGTCCCACACCCGAGTCCCCTCGCCCCTTACGATCGCAACAGGGAACCTGCCGTATGTGTTAGCTACATGCTTCGAGGTAAGAGCTATTATCTCAGCGTTCGACAACTCGACTACCCTCCGGTATGCTGAATTCCCCTTTTTTAAAGCGGGGAGTAAAACTCTTATGGCAGCTTCCAAAAATTAGAGAGTCCGGGGAGAGCATTTTAGAAATTGCTTACTTCTTGAGCCCTATTGCCGTGCCCACCCCTGCGTCGGTAAATACCTCAAGAAGCACCGCGTGCTCGACCCTGCCGTCGATTATATGGGCCCTCTTTACGCCGGATACCACCGCCTCCATGCAGCACTGTAGCTTGGGTATCATGCCGCCCACGGCGACCTTCTTCGTAATGAGCGCCCGCGCCTCTGAAAGGGTAAGGGAGGATATGAGCTTTTTATCCTTGTCGAGCACCCCGGCTACGTCCGTGAGGAGGATGAGCTTCTCGGCGTTCAGGGCCGATGCAATCTTCCCCGCGACCGTATCGGCGTTTATGTTGAAGCTCGTCCCTTCCTCGTCGCCGCCGACCGGGGCGATGACCGGGATAAAGTCGCTCTCTTCGAGGACCGCGAGGACTCCGGGGTCTATGGCCTCGACGTCACCGACATAGCCCATCTCCTCGCCCTTTATCTTTAGCCTCTTGGCCTTTATGAGGCCGCCGTCCTTGCCGCCGAGGCCCACGGCCTTGCCGCCGAAGTGGTTTATGAGCCCGACTATCTCCTTGTTTATCTTCCCCACGAGGACCATCTCCACGACGTCCATGGTCTCGTTGTCGGTCACGCGGATGCCCTTTACGAACCTCGATTCCTTTCCGAGCCTCGCAAGGAGCCCGCCTATCTGGGGGCCGCCCCCGTGCACTATGACCGGGTTTATCCCGACGTACTTCATGAGGACGATGTCCCTGGCGAAGCTCTTCTTGAGGGCGTCGTCTATCATGGCGTGGCCGCCGTACTTTATGACGACCGTCTTGTTGTAGAACTTCCTTATGTACGGAAGCGATTCGAAAAGAGTGCGTATCTTTTCAATGTTCTTCTGCACAGGCACGCTCCATATGCTCTTGGCCCCGGAGGCGGGGTAAGATACTCCGGATTCAAAAAAATATCCGTGGTCCGGGGCTGAGCCGCTGGCTCCCCCCGGAGGCCACGGCTCGATTACAGTATATACCTCGACAGGTCTTCGTCCTTCACTATGTCCGAAAGCCTGCTGTTCACGTATTCCCGGTCTATGACTATCTTTTTCTCGGCCATATCGGGCGCGTTGAAGGATATCTCGTCGAAGACCCTTTCCATGACGGTATGGAGCCTCCGCGCGCCTATGTTCTCCATCCTGTCGTTCACGATCGTGGCGATGGACGCTATCTCCCTCACCCCGTCGTCCGTGTATTCCACCTCTATCCCCTCGGTTTCGAGAAGCGCCTTGTACTGCTTGAGGAGCGCGTTCTCGGGCTCGGTGAGTATCCTTATGAAGTCCTCCTCGCCGAGCGGGCCGAGCTCGACCCTTATGGGGAAGCGGCCCTGGAACTCCGGTATTAGGTCCGAGGGCTTCGCTATGTGGAACGCGCCCGAGGCGATGAATAGTATGTGGTCGGTCTTTACCATTCCGTATTTGGTGTTGACGGTCGAGCCCTCGACTATGGGGAGGAGGTCTCTCTGGACGCCTTCCCTGGAGACGTCCGGGGTCTGCCCGGACTGGCGGCCCGCGATCTTGTCTATCTCGTCTATGAATACGATTCCGGACTGCTCTACCCTCTCGACCGCCTCCTTCGTCACCTTCTCCATGTCGATTAGGCGCTGGCTCTCCTCGTTTATGAGTAGCTCCCGGGCGTCGGGCACCTTGACCTTCCGCCTCCGGGTCTTTTTCGGGAAGATGTTCGAGAACATGTCCTTCAGGTTCATGTCCATCTCCTCGAACCCGCCCTGTGACGAGAGTATCTCTATCGAGGGCATCTTCTGCTGCTCGCTGGTCTCTACCTCTATCTCCTTGTCATCGAGCTTGCCTTCACGGAGCAGCCCCCTGAGCTTTTCGCGCGTGGACTTCTGCGCCTCGCGCTCCTTCGCTATCTTCTCATGGTCGGCTACCTGGAGCGGCGAGACGGTCGTGGGCGGAAGAAGTAGGTCGAGTATCCTCTCCTCGGCCAGGTCCTTCGCCTTCACCCTTACCCTTACCCTCTCCTCGTCCTTTACCATCTTGACCGCAAGCTCGGCAAGGTCCCTTATTATGCTCTCGACGTCCCGGCCCACGTAGCCGACCTCGGTGAACTTGCTCGCCTCGACCTTTATGAACGGGGCCTGGGCAAGCTTCGCAAGCCTTCTCGATATCTCGGTCTTCCCCACGCCCGTGGGGCCTATCATTATTATGTTCTTGGGGTATATCTCTTCCCGGAGGTCGGCCCTCACCTGCTGGCGGCGCCAGCGGTTCCGGAGCGCTATGGCCACGGCCCGTTTGGCGAGCTTCTGGCCTATTATGAACTTATCGAGCTCCGATACTATTTCCCTTGGAGTAAAGCTTTTCATGATGATAAACCTTCTTAATATTTTCCTGCAAAGGCCTGCTTATGCAGGCAATTTTCACGAAAGCTCTTCGACTGTTATGCTGCTGTTCGTATAGATGCATATCTCGGCGGCGGTCTTAAGGGCCTCCTCCGCTATTGTCCTCGCATCGAGGGCTGTGTGCCTCGATAGCATCTTTGCCGCGGCCAGCGCGAATGCGCCGCCAGAGCCTATGGCCGCTATCCCCTCCTCGGGCTCGATGACATCGCCGTTCCCGGAGATGACGAAAGTATGCTCTATATCGGCCACGACCAGCAGGGCCTCGAGCCTCCTTAATACCCGGTCGGTCCGCCAGTCCTTTGCGAGCTCTATTACGGCCCTGGTGATGTTGCCCCTTGCGGCCTCGAGCTTGGCCTCGAACTTGTCGAAGAGGGTCATGGCGTCGGCTGTCGAACCGGCGAAACCAGCCAATACCTTCCCTTCAAGCAGGCGGCGCACCTTGACGGCCCCCTTCTTCATGACAGTCGCCCCGAGCGTGACCTGCCCGTCCCCGGCTATGGCCACCTTTCCGTCCCTCCGGACGGCTATGATAGTAGTCCCGTGAAACTCGATGCCTGACAAATGGACCTCCGCTACGTCTTCCTGGCCCTCGGATGGGCCTTGTCGTATGCCTCCATGAGGGCCGCAATGCCGACCCTGGTATATCTCTGCGTCGTGGAAAGTTTCGAGTGCCCCAGCAGCTCCTGTATTGACCGGAGGTCGGCCCCGGCGTCAAGCAAGTGGGTCGCGAACGAATGCCGGAGCGAGTGCGGGGTCGGGTCCTTCATTATGCCGCTACGGAAGACGTAGAGCTTTAAAAGCCTCTCTACCGTCCTCTGGGATACCCGCCCACTCTTGCCCTTGCCAGTGAAGAGCGGGCCTTTTCGCATGCCCCTCTCGTCCAGGTAAGCCATGAGTGCTTCCCTGGCCTTTGAGCCGATATAGGCTATCCGCTCCTTGCTGCCCTTTCCGAGGACCCGCATGGTCCCGGCCTCGATATCCACATCCTCGAGGTCAAGGCCGGTAAGCTCGCTTAACCGTATGCCTGAGGAATAAAGGAGCTCGAGTATGGCAAGGTCGCGTCGCGCCGTCTTTCTGCCGTCTTCCGTTGCGGGCGACTCGACAAGGGCCGAGGCCTCCTCGACCGTAAGGACCGCCGGGAGGTACTTTTCCGTCTTCGGAGTCGGCACGTTCTCGGCCGGGTTCCGGGCCGCGAGTCCCTTTCTTCTAAGATACCTGAAAAACGACCGTATGGAAGATAGCTTACGGGCTATCGAGACCTTCTTCCGTCCGCCGTGGAGCGAATAAACGAAAGAGATGACGGCAGCTTCATCTATACGGGAAATGTCCGGGTCCTCACCTAAACCACGATTTTCCGCGAGAAAGGAGCGGAACTGTTCCAGGTCCCTCATATAGCCCAGTCGGGTATTGGGGGATGAGTTCCTCTCAACGGCCAGGTAGCTTCCAAAGTCCTCTATAAGCCGCTTAAGCCCGTTCACAGAAGCCCCTTTTTATCCAGGCCCGCCCGCGCATCCTGGAACCGCGGTAAATTCAGCTTATAACACCAAAACCCCGAACCTGCAATATCTAAAATGAGCCGGGGAGCATGCTCGCAGGCCCCGGAAAAAGAGAGCCCCGCCGGGTAAGAGGGGGGCTGATTACGACTGCTATTCAATGAATTTGGGGCGATATGATTTTAGCAACCTTTTAAAAATTAGAGATTTCCCCGCTTTTCCCGGAAGGGCGGGAATAAAAGCGGAGCATATATGAAAATATGCGAGCATTTTTATTCACGTCCTGACGCAGAGTCCGGGGAAAAGATCGATTTTTCAGAGGTTGCTTACTGTATTGCCTGGCCGATCCTCCAAAACCTTATCCAGTTGTCGTCGCTGTTCCACGACCAGTAAATTAGGAGGGCTTTCCCTTTTATGTCCTTGATGGGCACCGGCCCCCAGAACCTCGAGTCGTAGCTCCTGTCGCGGTTGTCGCCGATTGCGAAAATAGCGCCCTCGGGGACCGAATAGGGGCCGAAGGATACGCTCCTTTCGACCTCCTCGCCGTAGACCCCGCCCTTGCTAATGCCGTACGGGTCTTGCCATTCCTCCCCGTTTATGTAGATCTTCCTCGATATTATCTCGACACGGTCGCCGGGAAGCCCGACCACCCTCTTTATATAGTCCTTGGACCTGTCGCCGGGGAAGCGGAAGACCACGACGTCGCCCCGCTCTATCTCTCCCCATGTACGGAAAAGCCTGGTCTCGAAGAAGGGGACCGTAGTCCCGAGCACCTTTATCATTGCGGGCTTGGGCACCTGTATGCCGTAAGAGAGCTTGCTTACGATTATATGGTCCCCCACGAGGAGCGTATCTTCCATCGAGCCCGATGGTATCTTGAAGGCCTGTATTATGAAGGTCCTTATGACGAGGGCCAATACAAGGGCGATGGCGATCGCCTCGACGATCTCCCGCGCGTGCCCTTTTTTCCGCTTCTCGTCCCGTGCCTTATCTTCCTTTTCCTTTTCCGCCATCTCTATTCCCATCAGCTCACCTTGAGGACGGCAAGGAACGCCTCTTGCGGGAGCTCCACCCTGCCCACCTGCTTCATGCGCTTTTTGCCTTCCTTCTGCTTCTCGATGAGCTTCCTTTTCCTCGTTATGTCGCCGCCGTAGCACTTGGCGGTCACGTTCTTCCTCATGGCCTTGATGGTCTCCCTCGCGATGACCTTGTTCCCTATGGCGGCCTGTATGGCTATCTCGAACATCTGCCTGGGGATTATCTCGCGCATCTTTTCCGTGAGTTCCCTGCCCCTCGCGTACGCACGCTCCTTCGGCACTATGAGGGAGAGCGCGTCGACCGTCTCGCCGTTTATGAGGATATCCAGCTTCACGAGCTCCGAGGCCCTGAAATCAAGGTACTCGTAGTCCATCGAGGCGTAGCCCTTGGTGAGGGTCTTGAGCTTATCGTAGAAATCGAGGACTATCTCGTTAAGGGGTATCTCATAGACCACGACCACCCTCGAGGTGCTCAGGTACTTTATCTCGCGCTGTATGCCTCTTTTACTCTCGCAGAGGCCGAGTATGGCGCCCAGGAACTCGGACGGAAGGTGAATGGTAGCGAGTATGTACGGCTCCTCTATCTTCTCTATGAACTGCGGGGTCGGCAGGTTCGAGGGGTTCTCGACCAGCATGACGGAGCCGTCGGTCTTCGTGACCCTGTAGACGACCGTTGGCGCTGTAGTTATGAGCTCCAGGCCGTACTCCCGTTCGAGCCTCTCCCTGATTATCTCCATGTGGAAAAGGCCCAGGAAGCCGCACCTGAACCCGAAGCCCAGTGCCAGAGAGGTCTCGGGCTCGAAGGTGAAGGACGAGTCGTTGAGCCTCAATTTCATGACCGCTTCCTTAAGGTCCTCGTACTGGACCGAATCGACCGGATAGAGGCCGCTAAATACCATCGACTTGGCGGGCTTGTATCCGGGAAGAGGCTCTGAGGTCGGATTCGCGGCATCGGTAATCGTATCGCCGACGCTCGTGTCCCTAACTTCCTTTATGCCGGCTATGACGAAACCGACCTCGCCGGGGCCGAGCTCCTCCACCACCTTCGGCTTCGGGGCGAAGACGCCGACATGGTCGACGTCGAACTCCTTGCCGTTTGCCATGAAGCGTATCCTGGTCCCCTTCCTTATGGTCCCCTCGTAGACCCTTATCTGCACTATTACGCCCTTGTATATGTCATACCAGCTGTCGAATACCAGGGCCTTCAAGGGGGCCTTCTCGTCCCCGCCCGGATGGGGTATGCGCTTTACGATGGCCTCGAGCACGTCCTTTATCCCGATGCCCTCCTTGGCGCTCGTAAGCACGGCCTCGGATGCGTCGATGCCGCATACCTCCTCGATCTCGGCCTTTATCCTCTCGGGCTCGGCCGACGGGAGGTCGATCTTGTTGAGGACCGGGAATATCTCAAGCCCTACGTCCACGGCCGTGTAGAGGTGGGCAAGCGTCTGCGCCTCGACCCCCTGCGAGGCGTCCACAATGAGGATCGCCCCCTCGCACGCCGAGAGCGAACGCGAGACCTCGTAGCTGAAGTCCACGTGGCCTGGCGTGTCGATGAGGTTAAGGACATAGGTCTCCCCGTCGTCGGCCTTGTAAGAGAGCCGCGCCGTCTGGGCCTTTATGGTGATGCCCCGCTCGCGCTCGAGCTCCATCTTGTCGAGGAACTGGTCCATCATCTCCCTTTTGGATATGCTCCCGGTGTACTCGAGGAGCCTGTCCGAAAGGGTGGACTTTCCATGGTCTATGTGCGCTATTATCGAAAAGTTGCGGATATTGCCTGTCTTCGTCGTCAAAATTACGGCCTTTTCCCTTCCCGTACGGATAAATGCGATAACAAGATATTGTAAATAAAGAGAGGGGGTTTGTCAAAATAAAACCCCGGCCCCTTCGCGGGGCCGGGGCCGCTTCCCTAGCAGGGAAAATGCCACATTAGGGCCGCCCGACGGACCGCCCCCTCCGTCACCTCGCGGTGACCTGGTCTATCCACTTGAGATAGTCCGAGTGCCCGGCCTTTATATCGATTGCTATGATCTCGGGGACCTCGTAGGCGTGAAGCTCCAATATGCGGGCCTTGAGTGCGTCAAAGAGCCCTGCCCTGGTCTTAATGATGCAGAGCACCTCTTCCTCGTCGTAAATCTCGCCCTTCCACATGTAGATGGACCGGAGCCCCGGGAGCATGTTGCAGCACGCGGCAAGCCCCTCGCTTACGACCGCGTCAGCTATCTGCAGGGCCGCGTCCTGATCCTGGGCTGTCGTGAAGACGACGATATGTCCGTCCATGGGAGACTCCTTCTGATAGCATCTCAACGGCTCAAGGCCGTCCGTGACCGTTCGGATGATTGAATTCAGGGAATCCAGAAATGGAAACTACCATCTTTGGAGGGATAAATCAACAAGGTAAGGCGCCGGGGCCCGCTAAGGGGAAAGGCTTTTCAGCCGCTGAGCATCCTCTTAAGCTCTTCTACCATCCTCGTTTTGTGAGTTCCTCCCCAATATATACGACGGCAGACCGGGCATGCCGAAAACCCGGCCTGCGTTGCGTAGACATAAGGGGGGACCTTCCCCCTTATTGACTCGCGGGGGACATCTTCCAGGACGGCATTGCACCTTAAGCATCTCGTAAGGAGCATTCCCTTTTCCGGCGGATACGCGGAAGCGACCTCCCTCAGCTGGTCCTCTATGCGGTCGCCCCTTATGAAAAAAGCCATGTTCCTGACCGCCTTCCGCTTGATAAGCCTCGTGTCCCTTGTGAGTACGATCCTGCCTCCGGCAGCCGCCCTCCTGACCAGCTCGCCGTCTTCTATAGAGGGGTCGTACTCGACATCATAGCCGAGGGTCCTCATCCACCTTGCGAGCTTGCCGAGCATGGAATCGGCAAAGAACCTTGGGTTTCCGTTCACTATTGACCTGTTATCGGCAGGGTATGTTGGTCTACTTCCAAGATAACTCTGGCCACAAGCCTGAGCTTAAGTCAAGGGCGGGAAGAGCGGGATTAAGCTGGGATATTGGGATTCGCCGGGCTCGGGCCATCAGCTAGCGGTCTTAAGCTGGCGTACGGCCCTCCCGACTACAAATAAAGACGAGCGGAGGAAGACCGCCGCTATGGCAAGACCTATGGCCATGTCAGGCCACCATGAGCCTGTCGCCCAGACACCGGCTGCCGCGACGAAGAGCGAGACGTTGGCGATAATGTCATTACGCGAGCAGAGCCAGACGGAGTGCATGTTTATGTCGTCGCTCCGGTGCTTCCAGAGGAGCCAGAGGCATATGGAGTTGGCAAAAAGAGCAAGCGCCCCTATTCCGCCTATGACATCTGCAGGAGGGATCGCGGGGTTCAATAGCCTGTAGGCCGCCTCGCCGAGCACGAAAAACCCGAACGCGGCCATAATGAGCCCCTTGAAAAGGGCTGACGCGGCCTGCCACCTTGCGCCCCTGCCGAGCACATAGAGGCTGAAGCCGTATACGAGAGAATCTCCGAGCATGTCGAGCGAGTCTGCCTGCAGGGCCGTTGAGCCGGCGAGTGTCCCTGCACCGGCCTCAACGAGGAACATTACCGCGTTTATGGCCAGCACGGCCTTGAGGACCGCGCCCTGCTTTTCTCGCAGGGCTTCGATCTCGCATGCCTTATCCTGGCAGCAGTCCGCCATGCCGGGTCCTATTTCTTTAGTATGCTGCCGATTATGGTTATCGCGTTGTCCTTCAAGGCGTTCAGGTCATGGTTCAGTGTGTGGGGGCTAGTAAGGAGGTTTCCCGCAATCACAAGTGAAGGCGTCTCGCTTATCCCGTACTCCCTCGCCATATCGAGAGCCTTCCTCGCCTGTTCCGTTTTCGCGCCGGTCCTGAGCTTCCTGCTGAAGTCGAAGCCGAGTCCCATCTCTGCCGCCAGGGATTCGAGCACCTGGATGTTCCCGATGTCCTTCTTCTCTATGAAGTTGGCCCTGAAGAGGGCCTTTTTCATCTCCTCGCCCTTTCCGGCCTCCTCGGCCAGGAAATACGCCTCGCTCGGCTTGGTGGACGCCTGGCCCCAATATACGGGCACTATCGTCCATTTTATCTTTTTCGGGAAGTTGCCCTTTACGACCGGCACAGACTCCTCGAACTTGTAGCAGCTCCCGCAATAGAAGCTCAGGAACTCGACAACCTCTACCGTCTTGCCGTCGAATTTGAATTCCTTGCCCTGCACCTCCGTGTAGGTCCCCTTTATCGAGGGGGCCGGAGCTGCCGAGGCGGCTAGCGGGATGAATGCGAGCCCGACCAGCAGTAAAAGTATTTTCTTCAACATGCGTCCTCCTTCGTCCTTGTTGTTAATGGCCTATGCCTTCAATGTATCTCTTGAATTCGAAATTAGGGCTCCTCTCGACCGTATGGCACTTGACGCATACGGATTCGCCTACCGGCTGCATTGGCTTGAAGTCCTTCGTATGCTCCCTGCCCGGCCCGTGGCAAGCCTCGCACTGCACCCCGGCCAGTTTCGGAGTGGCGGAAATGCTGTAAAAACCGCCGTCCTCTCCATAGCCGGTCGAATGGCACTTCACGCATTCAGGGTCTCTTGGTTTACCGGCCCTTTCAAGCGTGGCGAAGGCCTCCGAATGTCGCGTGGTCTTCCAGCCCTCATGGTATGCGCGGTGGCATTCCATGCAGCTCTCTGCCCCGAGATAGGGGCTAAGGCCCGTCTGAGGCATGTCCTCGTCTTTTACAAGCTCGGCGACTTTCCTGTCATATTCGTTAATTATTTCACGTACTTTTTGGCCTTCCTTGACATCATTTCCCAGGTCCTGCCACCGGTGGCTGAACCCTGAGACCCGACCGTTCTCATCGAGGCTGAGCGTAAGGACTCCGAGCTTCTGCCCCCTGGGGTAGCCGGAAACAACAAGCGCCCTGCCGGATGCAAGCGGCTCTTCCAGGACCTCTCCGGAAGAGGTGACGACAACGTCCCAGTCTTCTACCTGGCCTAGCTCCGAGGACGGCCTGTCCGTAAGGAGCAGATTGATCATGCCCTTCCTGGAGGCGGCCTTGTCTACGCTTATATTAAGGGCGAGTTTCCCCTTTTCGACCCGCACCGCGCCCGGGCTCCCGGTGAGGTCGCTGATAGCATTTACCCCGTACCCGTTCGCCGCTTCCGCTACCGGCTTAAGCGCCTTGCCGCCGTATAAAGCAACGGCGTCATACTTCATCAGCGAGAACGACCTGAGGACGACATCCGATTTGAGCCTGCCCTGCCGCGAACCGTCCCCGAGGGAGTTGCCTGCGTCCACTAGCACATAGGGACTGAGCCTCTCTTTATTCGCATTGATGAAACCCGAAAGCCTCGCGAGCCCGCCCGAAAGGTTCTCCGGCGAACAGCCGCACGGCTCGAGCTCTCCCCTCATGGCCCCGCTGTAGAGGATGGTCAATACGCCATCTTCAGCAAAAGCCGCAGCAGGCAAAAGGAAGATTGAGACCGCGAATACAATGGCTTTCAGCAAAGAATACCTCTCATTTCAGGGCTTTGATGCCTCCTCCGGGAAAGGGCATGGCGGGGGCACCAGCTCGTACATAGGTAAACGGGCTGCATATGGCTATTCGCGGCGCATCACGTGCGCAGCCCGGAAAGGACCTGTCTGAATACAGGCATACTGCATGCCGCGGGCCGATAGGCCCGTTAGTTGGCATCGTCCAAAGCCTCTTATAATATACAGATTTATGGGATTTAAGTCAAACCGGAAAAGGAAGGAAAAACAGTGTCTACTGGATTGAAAGCAGTCTGCCCGTGTCGGAAAGGACGGGGCAGCTTTAGGCGTGTATCAGTTTGCGATAGTCCTTCTATGCGCATAGCCTAAGCGCATTCCTTGAGCACCCGGCCCGCTATCTCATTAAGCGGCAGCACGCAGTCCACTGCCCCGGCCTTTACGGCCTCCTTGGGCATGCCGTATACGACCGAGGTGCGCTCGTCCTGCGCGATATTGAATGAGCCGGCCTCCTTCATCTCCTTCATGCCCTTTGAGCCGTCGTCGCCCATGCCCGTCAATATGACCCCGACGGCGTTCTTCCCGGCGTACATGGCAGCGGAACGGAAGAGGACGTCAACCGACGGCCTGTGCCTCGAAACGAGGGGCCCGTCCTTTATCTCGACATAATATCTCGCGCCGCTCCTCTTTAGCATCATGTGCCTGTTCCCCGGCGCGATGAGGGCCCTCCCCCTTATGACGGTATCGTTGTCCTCGGCCTCCTTTACCGATATCCTGCACGCGGAGTCGAGCCTTTTTGCGAACGATGCGGTGAACTTTTCGGGCATGTGCTGGACTATGACTATGCCGGGCGAATCGAGAGGCATGGACATGAGGAATTCGCTTATCGCTTCGGTTCCGCCGGTCGAGGCTCCGAGGATGATCACCTTTTCGGTCGTCCGGAGCATGGCCTTCGTGGGCCTGGATTTAGCGATGACCGCGTCCGCGTTGAGCTTGGGGGCCGGGGCGACCGCATGGACCGGCACCCTCCTGAGCTTCGCGACGGAAGCGGCCCTAACCGCGTCACATATGAGCACGCGTGATTCCTCGAGAAACTCCTTAGTGCCAATGGTCGGCTTCTGCAAAATCTCGACCGCGCCGTACTCAAGCGCCTTAAGCGCAGTCTCCGAGCCTCCGCCCGCGAGGCTCGAGATGACTACCGTCGGTATCGGGTGCTGGCTCATGAGCTTCTGGAGAAAGGTGATGCCGTCCATGCGCGGCATCTCGACATCGAGGGTTATGACGTCAGGCAGGTCGTGCGCTATCTTCTCGGCAGCGATAAAGGGGTCGCTTGCCGCCCCGATGACCTCGAGGTCGGGCTCGGAGCCTATTATGGCCGTCAGGACCTTCCTCACGACCGCGGAATCGTCTATTACGAGTACCTTTGTCTTTTTCGTCATTCATGCCGCCCTATCTTCCTTACGAACACCTCGCCGGTGCCGGTATGGAACATTATTTTTCTCCCGTGCGTTCCGCCGACGTCCTCGCAGGCGACATGTATGCCTGCTTCCGCAAGCGCGCCCCTGGCGAACGTAATATTACGCTCACCGACGTTAAGGACCCCCGAGCTTTCGAGGACGCTCGCGCCGCCGAAGACCTTGGCCACGAGCCTTGACTTGCCGCAACCGACCTGAAGGAGCCTCTCTATCAGCGTCGGGACCGCGATATTGCCGTACTTGGGTGTCCTCAGGCCCTCTCCGTTCCAGTACGGGAGGAGATAGTGGTTTATGCCCCCGGCCCTCCTCTCAGGGTCCCACAGGCAGACAGAGATGCACGAGCCGAGGACCGTCACGACGCTGTGCGAGCCCGCCTCGGCAAATAGCATCCCGGGGTACAGGTAGTGCTGTCCCCCGGCTTTTACGGTATTCAGCAGCACTCTATCAGAACCTTCTGGTCTCGGGTTGGGTAAAGAACTCGGCGCCGTCCATCGAAATGGCGCAGGTGGAAACATCCATGTCGGCCTCGGGGACCGATACCGTAAAGAGCGCCCCTTTTCCCGGGCTGCTCTCGACCGATATATCCCCGCCGAGGAGGTCCACGGTGGCCTTGACTATCGATAAGCCCAGGCCGTGCCCCAGGTGCTGCTTCGAAGCGCCGCTGTCAAGCTGCCTGAACCTCTCGAACAGCAGGTTGAAATCGCGGGGGTCTATGCCCGGGCCGCGGTCCCTCACCGATATCCTGAGCCAGCCGTCCTCGGTCGCGGCGGCAACGGAAATTTCGCCCCCATCCGGGCTGAACTCGATGGCGTTGGCCAGGAGGTTAGTGGCGATCCTGTGCACTTTTTCGGCATCGGTACGGAATGCCTTCTCAGTAAGCTCGGTCTGGACGTCAAGGTACACGGAGACCTTCTTTTCCGCTGCCCTGTGGCCCAGGGAGGAGACCACGTCCTTAAGTATCGAGTCCATGTCGACGCTTGAGAACCCAGGGACCGCCTCGCCGGCCTCGAGCTCGGCCGCGGCGAAGATGTTCCTGAGCTGGAAGTTGAGGCTGAAGGACTCCTTGTGTATCATCCCTATTATGGATCTGAGGGTGGCATGGTCCGGCAGTTCGTCGCCGGATATGAGGACCTCGGACATCGTAAGGACAGACGTGAGCGGGTTGTTTATCTCATTCCTTATGTTCGAGAGAAAGCTGGACTTCACATCCTCGGATTCTATGAGCTTCCTGTTGAGCTCCTCCAGCTTGCCCGTAAGCTCGACAAGCCCGGCATAGGCCTTGTCCTTGGCCTCAAGCCTCTCCTCTATGACGGCCAGGAGTTCCCTGTCCGAAAGGTCTCGCATCTTGGCTCACCTCCCTGAATTCAGCACTTTATGTATACGGACGCGGCTACTTTCTTAAGCGGAAGCCCGAGCCCGCTAAGCGTCTCGGAATGGCCGAGGAAAAGATACCCGCCGGGCTTGAGGTAGTTGCAGAACTTCCACATGAGCCGCTCCTGCGTTTCCCTGTTGAAGTAGATAATGACGTTCCTGCAGAAGATAATGTCGAGCGGGCTTTCAATCGGGAACTCCTCGTCCATGAGGTTAAGCCTCGCGAACCTTACCTTTTCCCTCACCTCCGGCGCGACCCGCACGAGCCCCGATGACCTGTCTCTGCTCCTCAGGAAATAGCGTCTTCTGAAGCTCTCCGGCACAGGAACGAGTCTCTCTTCCTTGTAAATCCCCTTGCTGGCCATCTCAAGCACCCGTGTCGAGATGTCGGTAGCCAGGATATCGAAATCGAAACCGAGCCCCGGGTGGCCTGACGCGAACTCGCTTAAGACCATAGCGAGGGTATATGGTTCCTCGCCCGTTGAGCAGCCGGCGCTCCAGATGGAGACGCGGCGGCCCGACTCGCGGACCATGGCTGGAAGTATGCTCTGGAGGAGCAGGTCGAAATGATGCGACTCCCTGAAAAAATCGGTTTTGTTCGTCGTGACCAGGTCGAGCATGAAGACCAGCTCCCGCGCCATGCCGCCGGGGCCGAATAGCGTGTCGCAGTACTCGGAAAAGGTCTTGCACCCGAGCGCACGGAGGCGCTTCTGGAGCCTGGACTCGAGTAGCGCCTTCTTTGCCGGCGGCATCTTGATCCCGAGCTCCTGCTGGATGAAAGTACTGAGCCGCTGAAAATCGCCCTCGGAAAGCCTTTTGAGGCCCCCCGGGGACGCCACGTCGATATCGTCAACAGGGCTTATCGCGTATTCCATATCCGGTCCCCGCTTCACGCGCTCTCGGCCGCGGATTCGCCGCTGATTACTACGAGCTCGCTGGAAGAGAATATCTTGTTTATCTCAAGGATGATTATGAACTGCTCATCCCTCTTGCCCATGCCTTTTATGAACTCGGTATTGAGCCTCGTGCCTATGCGCGGAGGCGGCTCAATATGCCCGGGCTCTATCTCTATGACCTCCTGGACCGAGTCCGCGAGAGCCCCGATTACGAGCTTTTCGCCGTCAAGGCTTATCTCGACGATTATTATGCAGGTGTTGACCGTCTGCTCCGTACGGCTCATGCCGAACTTCAGGCGCATGTCGACTACCGGC
>JAIOIE010000029.1 GCA_019912665.1 Deltaproteobacteria bacterium | reverse complement strand
GTGTTGGGCGCGCCGCACCGCTTCGGTACCATCTGGTGATCGACCTGCACGCCGACCAGCGACGGCGCCGCCGGCAGGGGCAGGTGCGCCGCCGGCCCGCGCCTGCTTCTGGGCACGGCCGCAGCAGTGAGTCCGCAGGCGCCCTTCGCTTGCCGACGCGGTCGCGCGGCCGGAACGGTGCGAGCGTCGCGGCGAAGCACGAGCGAACGTCTGGCAAGGCTGCGTGGTGCCGCGGGTGGAGTATCCCCGGAGCGGGTGCAACCGTGGCGCCATTCGGTGCACAGCCTCCGCGTGGTGCCGTGTGGTGGCTTGCGAAAGCGTCGGGAGCCGGACACCTCCCCCCGACGGCGCGGCAGTCAGAATGCTCCGATGGTCGCAGTCAGCGCATTCGTGCTCGTCAGCGCCAGGATGTTGAATTGCGCATCCACTTCGAGCGGCAGCATCTGCTGATGGAAGGCCTGGCCCACGAGAGCAAGGGCATTGGGCAAGGCGAGCTGAGCGGTTGCGATACCGCTCGTCGGCAACAGCACGTCGACCACGTCGGGCGACGCCAACAGCGAGCAGCCAGCCCCGCCCTGCGGCAGGATCGCAGGGAGCGGCACCGACGTGGTGCTGAAGCCCGTCACGTTCAGCACGAAGGCGAACGATGGCATGCCCGTGCCGCGGGTGCGGAACGTCGAACCGATCCAGGGCAGGCTCGTCGCAGTGAGCAGGTTGGCGCCACCGGTGCCGGAGCAGCCGGTGCCGAGAGTGGTTGCGAAGGCAGGGCATGTCGTGGTCAGTCGCGCGAGAGAGACGGAAACCGCGCCGCCCGCCGTGGTGAAATCGCCACCGGCCACCAAGTCCCCGTTTGCAAGCGTCTCCAGGCTGCTGGCGGGACCACTCAGCCCCGCGCCTAGTGCCGACCAGTTGGTTCCGTTCCAACGAGCGATGCTCCCATCTCAGGCTCGGCTTCGCCTCGCCCGAAACCCAACGCTGCGGAGTGATCGCGTGAGTTGAGCCATGGGAGCGCTGTCGGCGTCGAAGAAGGCGAACACGGCGTCGCCCGCGGGTACACAGGCAGTTGTTCAAGCAACCTGCCCACGAGCCAACGCCGTGCACGACTTCATAACCCGCCACGCGTCCAAGATCACCGGGGTCCTGACGGGCTTCGACCGTCTGCTGTTCCGCGGCCACCTGACCAGGCTCAACTTCGCCGCGGGAGTCGAGTCGTTCCTGCGTCAGCAAGGAGCGTTGAAGAAGGACTTCGGCGACGTAGCCGAGCAGGTGACGGCGATGATCCGGCAGGAGTCGGAGTCGGTGGCCGCCGCGCTCGATCGTCCGACGAGCTACCTGGAATCGAGCACCGTGCGCAAGGAAGACGCCGCGCGGCGGCTGTGGCGCGAACACCCCGTCGAGGGCGGCCTCGTGTGCGTGCTCAGCTGCGTCGAGCCATGCATGACATGGCAGATGTTCCGATCGAAGGAAGCGAAGACCCAGGAGCTGCGCCGTCGGACCGGCAAGTGCCTGCACCTCTACTTCTACCTCCTTGATCCCGAGTTCGGCTGGTCGCACGTTCGCGTGCAGACCTGGATGCCCTACACGGTGCAGATCTGCTTCAACGGCCGCGAGTGGCTCGCGCGGCAACTCGACGACGCCGGGATCGAGTATCGCCGCGCCGACAACTGCTTCTTGTCGCTCGGCGACGTCATTCGCGCCCAACAGATCATGGACCGCATGACCACGATGCCGTGGCAGCGCGTGCTCGACCGCCTTGTCAGCACCGTGAGCCCGGTGCTCGACCTCATCGCTGAGCAGGCGTTCGGCAGCTACCACTGGGCGCTGCATCAGTGTGAAGTCGCGACCGACGTGATGTTCAAGTCGCCGGAGGCACTGGCCGCGCTCTACCCGAGCCTTGCCAAGTTCGCGATCACCGATCTCGGCAGCAAGGACACGATGCGTTACCTCGGCAAGCCGTTGGTCGCGACCTACCGCGGCGAAGTCGTCACCAACTACAAGGTCCGCCCCGAGGGCATCTGCGTCCGCCACGCCGCCGGCGGCAACTCGATCAAGATGTACGACAAGCAGGGGTCGGTCCTGCGCGTCGAGACCACCACCAACAAGCCGGGTGAGTTCAAGAGCCGCCGACGTGCCGAAGGGGACCCCGATAGCGAGGCCAAGATGCGGCCGCTGCGGAAAGGCATCGCCGACATCAAGGCCCGGGTACGCGAGTCTGCCAAGGCCAACGACCGCTACCTCGACAGCCTCGCCACCGTCGACTCCGACCGCACTGTCGAAGACGTGCTCACCAAGGTCCTCGACCACGCCGAGATCGGGGGGCGCCAAGTGCGCGCACTCAGGCCGTGGTCCGATCCGGACATCTCGCTCCTGCGTGCCATCGGCCGCGGCGAGTTCGTCACCAACGGCTTCCGTAGTCGCGATGTCGCTGGCCTGTCCGGCACCGCCCCGCCAGTCGATCCCGCCGAGCGACGGAAGTTCATGGCCAAGCTCTCGCGCCAACTTCGACTGCTTCGCGCCCACGGCGTCATCGACAAGATCGCAGGCACACATCGCTATCGCGTCACCAAGCCGGGACGCACCCTCATCACCGCCGTCACCGCCGCGCTCGATGCATCCATATCCAAGCTCAAGCAATGCGCTTAGAAAACTGTCGCGCCGCGCAGACCTTCAACGGATTAGCGGCCCATTGAAGTAGCCGCTCGCTACGACGTCGCCATTCGGCAGGCTCTTGAGCGACGTAACTCTGTCGTTGGTCCCAGAGCCGAGGGCAGACCAGACTGCGCCGTCCCAATGCGCAACGTAGTTCGCATTGACGCCGCCTGCATTCGTGAACTCTCCACCAACAACGAGCCCGCCATTGGGGAGGGCATCGAGCGCGTAGACGCCCCAACCACTCAGCACTCCGAAACCCAGCGACCACCAGTTGGTTCCATCCCAGCGGGCAACGAAGAGGGCGGGGGCCCCACCGGCTTCCGAGAAGCCACCGCCGGCCGCCAGACTACCGTCAGACAGCAAGGTCAACGCTTCGACGTTGCCGTTCGTGCCCAATCCCAATGCCGACCAACTTGCGCCATTCCATCGCGCAATTGAACTTGCGGGCACGCCTCCGGCCGTGGTGAAGTCCCCACCCGCCACGAGATCCCCGTTCGGCATTACGACGAGTGCGGTGACCGCACCGTTCATCCCCGAGCCCAGCGGGTACCAGTTGCTGCCGTCCCACCGCGCGATGTTGCTGACTGCCACGCCACCTGCGGTGGTGAATGCGCCTCCTGCGACGATGTCGCCGTTTGGGAGCGCAGCCAGAGAGTCGACCCCAGCCTGGAAGCCAGAGAGCCCGGCGCCTAGCGAAGACCAGCCGGAGCCATCCCAGCTGGCAATGCGGGCGGCAGGCGTGTTACCGACTGTACTGAAGTTGCCCCCTACCACGAAACCGCCGTTCGCCGTAGCGCAGACCGCTTGGACCCCTCCGTTGAAGCGTAAGCGTCCGACGGGAAGGCCGCAGCCCTTGGCGGCATGACGGTAGTTGGCGGTTCGCGAGCTACACGGATGCGGCTTCGACAGCCGGCTTCTTGGCGAACAACCGCGCCCAGTTTTCGGGGAGCAACTGCTCGACCCT
>JAIOIE010000028.1 GCA_019912665.1 Deltaproteobacteria bacterium | reverse complement strand
CGGTTGAGCGCGATGGCGAGCGAGGTCGCCTGCAGGTCGTCGAGGTCCAGTTCGACGATCTCACACTCGGCCCAGCCGAGCTGCTTCATGGCCTGCAGCCGCCCGTGGCCGCCGATCAGCCGGCCGGTGCGCTGCTGCACGATGAGCGGCTCAGCCTGACCAAAGCGCTTCAGGCTGGCGACGATAGACTCGAGGTTCTGCGGCCCGTGGGTCCGGACGTTGCTCGGGTCCGGATGCAGGGTGTCCAGCGGGACGGTTCGGATGCGCAGGGCCCCTGCGCGCAAGGCGGTCGTTTCCAAGAGAGCACCTCCCCAGGAGTTGAGGGCCGCTTGGAGGTCCGCGTGGAGGTTGGCCTGACGACGCGGAGTGTAGCAGGGGCGGGCGTCAAGCTGGCAGGGTTCGCTGCTGGAGCGGATGGATCCGCGTGTTGCTGCGCCCGGAAACGCAGCACGGTCTCGCCGGACCGCGTCTGGGAATCCGCTGCGGGTCCACGATTCTGGTTAAGGGGCGTGGGTACTTGGGTACCGACCAGCGAAGTCCAACTCCAAGAGGCAGCACGTGACGCAGGCAGAAGGAGAAGAGCCGACCCCCGCAGTTCCCCTGTTCCCAGCCCTGGCTGGGGACGGGTTGGGCGGAGTCGTCGTGCCGACGGATCAGCAACTCGGCCAGGTGAGGGGCGAGGCGCGGCGGTCATGCCGGTTGCCCGAACTGCACGACGCAATGGTGGTCTGGGAGACGGCGGCGAAGCGTGCGGCCGTGGCGTTCGAGAACCGACTGCGACTGGTCGTCCTGCGAATCGAACTCGAGCGCGAGATCGGGGAAGGACTCCGTGAGGACGTCCATCCGGGCCGGCCCCGAAAATGGTGTCCTCGGGTCACCATTAAAAAATCGACGCTGCCAGAGATTCTTTCGAAGAAGCGGTCAGCCGCCTTCCAGTCGCTCGCCAGGATCCCCGAGTCGGTGTTCCGTCGCTACGTCGCGAACGAGACGTCACAGAACAGACTGCCGTCGTCTGCCGGTCTGCGCCGCTTTGCTGAAGGGCTTGAGGAACGAACTGATAGAGACTGCAGGAGTCGCGGTCTGCCCGACGAACTCGTGGACGCGGTGGTGCGTGTGCTCGGCGAGATCGACACGTGCGTCGGCGAACTCGGCGTTCCAGGGCGCACGCACATGCGAACCGCGGACCCGTCCCAAGTCGCGCTTCGTGGGCGTGTTGTGGTGGATGCGTCCGACGACGGCGGCGCGTGGCTGCGC
>JAIOIE010000027.1 GCA_019912665.1 Deltaproteobacteria bacterium | reverse complement strand
TCGACCAACGGCACGGGGACCGTTCGGCGGTACGAGTTCGACTACCGCAGCGGTCGCCTCTACTCGGTGTTCATCACGCCCAGTGACAACTCCACCGGGCATCCGCGCGCCTCACACGCCACCGGCGAGAACGCCACGATCGGCGGCGTCGCCACGACGGACGTCGAGCCCGAGCACATCGAGATCTACAACATCTACGACACGACTTGCGTCTGCAAGAAGCCGGTCGAGAGGCGGGTGCGCTCGACGCGCGGCGGGGTCACGGTCTCGCGCGTCTCGAACTTCACCTACGACCCGCTCACGCACTTGCTGCTGAGCCGGAAGGAGCCCAACCCCGAGGCCGGCTCCGGGACGTACCCTGCGCAGATCGAGTGGACCTACACCTACACGCAGGCCAAGGGAACGAGTCAGGACTGGGGCGCTTGGCTGCCGGCGACGGAGACGACGCCGGATGGCAGCTACACGTACACCTACATCGACTGGCTTGCGCGCACAGACTCCGTGGGCCACGGCATGGTGCCGCGCACCATGACCCGGAGCATCACTGGGATTCGCCGCCAGGACTCGCTGAACGGCGCCGTGACCACCTCGTCTACGCCGGTCACGCAGACCGTGTGGCGCAACCTGTCCAACCTGCCCGGCAGCCTGCCCAAGATGGGCAACGTGAACGGCCAGGTGCGCAAGACGGTCGACGGCGACGGCGTGGAAACGGTGTTCGAGTTCGCCACCGACGGCTTCGTGACGGCGCAGATCTTCGGCGGGGACATCAAGACGACGTACGCCTCGGACGCCATGGGCCAAGTGACCAGCGTCACCAGCAACGACGGGTCGTCGGTGCCCGCAGTCACGACAGTCGGCCTTGTGGCCAGCATCGGGGTGCCCGCTGAGGTGTCGAGCACGAGCGGCGGGCTTACCCGCCACGCCGTTGGGCTCTACGACCGGTGGGGCCACTTGTCGGTCGTGCGCCGCAACAACCTGGCGTCCAACGGCAGCAAGCCGAACGAGTACCCGCAGTCGGGCAACACGGCGCGTGATTGGATCGAGCTGCAGGCCGTCTACCACCACACCAAGCTGATGGAGGTCTACGAGGACCGACTGCCACTGAACGCCGCCGCGGGCACGGGCCAGTTCCTCGTCACGTCCTACAACTACGGTGCGGATGGCCGGCTTGCTTCGGTCGTGCACCCGAACGGCAGCACGACGACCTACACGTTCGACGGCTACGGCACGCTCTACCGCTCGGTGACGACGGACCCGACCGGCCTGCAGTCCGTGAACTCGCCGAAGACCTTCGTGAACCAGTTCCTCGAGGTGACGGGCTCGTACCAGTACGACGGCACCGCGCACCTTTGGACGCTGGTGACCCGCAACGCCGCGGGCGCGATCATCGAGATCCAGGAGCCCGCGACGGCAGCACCCGCGGGCTACACCGGCTCGACCGGTGGTGCGACCCACACCTTCGAGATCGACATGCTGGGGCGGCCGACCGTCGCCAAGACCTGGAGCGACGCCACCAAGACGACGCTCCTGGAGAGTCGCGAGATGCGCCACGACCAGTTGGGGCGACAGATCTGGCAGCGTGATCAGGTGCTTGGCTTCGGCAGCGGCACCCGCGACGTGGCCTGGACCTACGTCGACGGCAAGGCCTCGCAGTTGCTCTCGAAGGTGGGCACCGGCGTGAGTGCCACGACCTACTCGTACTACTCGGCGACGGGGTTCCTGCAGGAAGTGCGGGACGGCTTCAGCACCGGGAACACCGCCACCTACTACTACCAGAACAAGACGCCGTTCCTGGCCAGCGTGGTGCGCACCGACCTGGACCCGGTCAGCACGAGCGGGACCCGGGTGACGACCACGGACTACGCGGTGGACCCCTTCGGGCGGTTCCTGACGGTCACGCAGCTGGGCGACTCCACGACGGTCCCGAACAACCAAGTCTACTCGTACGCATACAACTCGCTGGGTCTGGTGGACAGCTACACGGGCCCGGGCGGGCGCGTGCAGAAGTTCCTGCCGGATGCCCTCGGGCGCGTGGTGCAGCACGTGCGCGTCGGGGCCGGCAACGACTACATCGACAACCGAGCGTCGTTCGAGGACTCCGGCGCAAGCGATGGTAGGACCAAGGTCACGCGGAAGGACGGTCTCGGCAACGAGACGGTCACCCACAACGACTTCGCCGGGCGGCCCTTCATCGTCCAGAACCCGGGTGGCAGCGAGGTGCCTTCTTCGTCGGCCAAGTACAAGCCGATGTGCCTGTTCGCGGAGTACGACGGCGCGTCCCGCCTGTCGGCGCTCTACGACGGCGACCAGGGCAAGACCCTCTTCTGGCGAGACGGCCAGGGTCGCATGATCCAGCGTCAGCTCGACGGCTACGCGGACAACGTCATCGCCCTGTTCAACACCAAGGACGTGATCAAGCGCGACGCGATCGGTCGCATCGTCGAGAACGGCTACTGGGGCGCCGCGAACAACGGGGTCCCGCAGGGTCTCGAGCAGTTCGACACGGACAGCCTGGGCCGAGTCCATCAGGCGCGGTTCCTGTCGGCCTTTGCGCCGTCGCACACGTTGACGGTGAGCTCGACGTTCTCGGATGGCAACCCGTACCGCGAGACGCTGAGCTACGGTGGGTCGCTGAGCCTCGAAGGTGCGAACATGTCGTTCGGGCACGACGCCATCGGGCGTCTCACCGAGGTGCAGTGGAACAAGGCGCCTGGGGCCTCGGGGGCAGCTCGGGTGCTGGCGCAGTACAGTTGGGCCGGCGGGTTGCGGCGCCAGCGGACGGTGCGCTACGGTAGTACGGACTACCCACAGGGCGTCTCGACGTTCAGCTTCGACCCGCTCGGCCGCCTGACGATGATCCGCGACAACGTCTACACCGACGCGACGACTTGGACGACGAAGTCTCAGTTCGAGTACGCGTACGACGAGGCCAGCAACCTGACGAAGGAGATCTACACCAAGGTCGGCGGGGCAGTTGGCGATCGGTTCGCCTACGACGCCTACGACCGGCTGACGCAGGGCTGGATGGGCGTGGACGCAACCACGATGGGAAACACCGCGAATCCCACCGGATTTGACGCGTCCCACATGCACGAGGAGCTGACCTACGGCCTCGATAACGCCAACAACCGCTACAGCAGTTCCACGCAGACCGGAAGCGATCCGTCCGTTACCGACTACACCATCGAGGCCGGAACCAACCGCTACGACAAGGTCACCGTTCCCGGCGCGACGACGGATCCGATCCTCACCTACGACAAGCGCGGCAACCTGACCTACGACGGCCGGCTGGTCTACAAGTACGACTTCCTCAACCGCCTGCAGGAAGTGTGGCGCGTGCTGCCGGCTGGTGATCCCGCGGGGGACGGCGAGAAGTTCGCCGAGATCCAGCCCGGGTCGCTCGACCAGGCGCGCGAGGACGTGAAGGTCGACATCCCCGACATCTACTCGCGCCTGGCGCGGGAGCACACGGACCCGGTCTTCCGGGCGCGCCTGCGCGCGACGATCTCGGGCGGCGTGGTGCGCATCACGCCGACTCCGGGCGGCGGCGGCAGGTCGTTCTCACTGCCGGTGACCGGCCAACTCGAACTGGTCGCGGTCTACGTCTACGACGCATTCAACCGGCGCACGATGTCGGCGCTCGTGGACCCGCAGTTCAGCGAGACGCAGATCCACGCCTGGGACGGCTGGCGGCAGGTGTCGCAGCACAAGCTGGAGCTCGTGAACGGCTCCTGGCAGGCGACGCCGACGAAGCAGTTCGTCTGGGGCAGCACGCTGGACGAACTCGTGGCTTACCGGCGGCTCAACGGGTCGAGCTGGGAGAACTACTACCTGCTCCACGGCGGCCAGGACACGGCGGCGAAGCTCGTGAACACGAGCGGCGTGGTGGTGGAGCAGTACGAGTATGACCCCTACGGGCGGGTCAGCGTTTACGTCGGGTCGAGCACTCATCCGGTGGCGTCGTCGTCCTACGGGCTGCCGTTCCTGTGGAAGAGCATCCGGCTCGACGAGATCACCGGGCTCCTGCAGATGCGGAATAGGTACTACTCCACGGAGTTGGGGAGGTTCTTGACGCGGGATCCGCTGGG
>JAIOIE010000026.1 GCA_019912665.1 Deltaproteobacteria bacterium | reverse complement strand
GCCGGTAGTCGACATGCGCCTGAAGTTCGGCATGAGCCGTACGGAGCAGACGGTCAACACCTGCATAATAATCGTCGAGATAAGCCTTGACGGCGAAAAGCTCGTAATCGGGGCTCTCGCGGACTCGGTCCAGGAGGTCATCGAGATAGAGCCCGGGCATATTGAGCCGCCCCCGCGCATAGGCACGAGGCTCAATACCGAGTTCATAAAAGGCATGGGCAAGAGGGATGAGCAGTTCATAATCATCCTTGAGATAAACAGGATATTCTCAAGCGACGAGCTTGCCCTTGCCGGCGACATGAGGGAGGCCTCTTAGAGAGCCCGGTTCCACCCTGGTTTGGCCGTATAGCGCCCGTTTTCGTTCATCGGACGTGCCCTCGGATATGCATATGGGTAATCTGAGGTTAGACCGGGAGGGTTTTCGCCGGAGGCGAAGACGAGGGCAGTATGGCTTCAAACGAAAGGGGACGGAAATGAAGCTTTTAGACAGGATAAGCATAAGGAATTTCCTGACGGGCCTCGTTGGCATACTGGTCCTGGTGCTCGCGGCGCAGTCGGTTGCGAACCTGGCAAGCGCATACGGGAGCAGGAAGGAATTCCAGAGAATAGAGCTGGCCAACAGGATATCGGACGATATCATAACGGCGGCGGGGTTCCAGGCACAGGAGCGCGGCTTTACCGCAGCCGCGCTCTCGTCACTGGGCGCCGCTGAAGGCTCCCTTCTGCAGGCCGTGAAGGACGTCAGGTCGAAAGGGGACGCTCCGCTGGAGCGGGCCTTCAAGGACGCCGACTCGCTCGCCTTGATAGACCCGGCCAACACGGCTTTTAAGGCCGCTCTGGCGAGCGCCAAGAACGCTCACGCCAATTTCGATTCCGCGAGGAGGAGCGCCGACGCCAATTTTTCGAGCGCTTCCAGGACATTCACCGCAAAAGAATGGATCCCGGCCGCGACCGCCTTTATCGACGCCGCGGCGGAGATGAGGACCGCCGCGTTCGCCTCCACAGCCAGCAAGGAGACCCTCGGCGAGGCCCTCCGGATGAATATCGAGCTCAAGCAGGCGGTCTGGCTCGTAAGCGAATATGCCGGAAGGGAGAGGGCCACTCTCGGGTCGTTTATAGCTGGCAAGAAACCGGTAGACGCGGCTACCCTGGAGAGGCTTAACACCTTCAGGGCCATAGTCGACCTCAATGTAAAGACCATCCTGAAGCTCAGGGCTTCCGAAGGGTCCAGGACAGGGGTAAAGAGCGCCGTCGCTGAAATGGACAGGCTTTTCCTCGACTCTTTCGAGAGGGTACGCGAGTCGGTGTACAGCGCCGCCTCGACAGGCAAGTACCCCATAGACGGCGGCGTCTGGCTTGAGAAAAGCACCGAGGCCATAAACGCCATACTGGCTGTATCGGCGGCAGTAGGCCGCGAGGTCGGGGAAAAGGTCGCAGCAGACATGCGCTCGGCCCAGATCAACATGATAATCTCCATCCTGGTGCTCGCGTTCGTGGCTGCGCTGGGGGTTGCTTCGCTCTTCGTCGTAAAACGGAAGATAATCGTACCGGTCAATTATGTCCGGGACCTCATGACGGACAGGCTGGCGAAAGGCGACCTGACTATTGAAGTGGAGGTTAAAAGCTCCGATGAGATCGGCGCCCTGCTGGCAGCCATGAAGAACATGGTCTCCAGGCTCCGCGAGGTAGTCTCCGACGTGAGGGCCGTCTCGGACAACGTCGCAAGCGGCGCGCAGGAGCTATCAAGCGGGGCCCAGCAGATATCGCAGGGCTCGACCGAGCAGGCGGCGTCCATCGAGGAGACCTCATCCTCAATGGAGCAGATGAGCGCCAACATAAGGCAGAATACCGACAACGCGCAGCAGACCGAAAAGATAGCCCAGAAAGCGGCCTCGGACGCGAAGGAGAGCGGGCAGGCGGTCTCCGAGACCGTGGGCGCGATGAAAGAGATAGCCTCGAAGATATCGATAATCGAGGAGATAGCGAGGCAGACGAACCTCCTTGCCCTGAACGCCGCCATAGAGGCCGCGAGGGCC
>JAIOIE010000025.1 GCA_019912665.1 Deltaproteobacteria bacterium | reverse complement strand
GCATTGGTAGAGCTTGGTTACTGGACCTTGTTGAAGAAGCAAGGCCGCAGCAACCAAGCCCCCCGTTCCAACCGTGCGTGCGATTTTCCCGCACACGGCTGACCGATGGTCTTGTTCATGCCGTCTTGCTCCCTGGGTATTGGATCGTGCCGAGCAGCTTGTGCAGGCCGCGCTCCCGCAGCTTCTCCATCGGCCATGCACGTCGTTGCTGCGATACCCGCCAGGCGAGCCGATGGCCGTGAAAGCCACGCTGCTTGCCGAGCATGCGGATGATGCGCCGCCAGACGTAGTGGTCGATCTGGTTGAACTGCTTGCTCGCGTTGCCGGTCCTGAAGTAGTTGCCCCAGCCCTTCAGCATGGGGTTGAGGTCAGCGATCACCTCGTCGACATCCTTCAGACCAGCACGGCGGCGGCGGTCCGTCAGTTCGCGCACCCGGCTGCGGACCTTCTTCATCGACTTCAGCGACGGCCACCGAAACAGATACGTGCGCCCCTTGAAGCGGGACTTCACGATCCGCAGGTGACAGCCGAGGAAATCGAAGCCGTCCTTGCCGAGCCCGATCTGCACGAGCTTCGTCTTCTCCGGATGCAGCGTGAGTTTCAGGCGCGCGAAGATCTCGCGCAGCCGTCGCATCGCCTCGTTCGCCTGGGACTCGGTCCTGCACAGCACCACGAAATCGTCCGCGTATCGCACGAGGACGCCGAGATGCTGACAGTCCCGCTGCCACTCACGATCGAGTTCGTGCAGGTAGATGTTGGCGAGCAACGGCGAGATCACGCCGCCCTGGGGAGTCCCCGTGGCTGCGTGCCGCACGTTGCCTTCCTCCATCACGCCTGCGTCCAGCCACTTCCGAAGCAGCTTCAGCACGCGGCGGTCGCAGATGCGGCGGCCCACCAGTTCCATCAGCACGGTCTTGTCGATCGTGTCGAAGAAGCTCTGGATGTCGCCGTCGACGACGAAGTAGCGACCTCGCCCGCCTTCGATGCGTAGCTTCTCCAGTGCGTCCGTGGCGCTCCGCTTGGGGCGGAATCCATAGCTGCACGCTTCGAAGCCGGCCTCGTAGATCGGTTCGATCACGAGCTTCGTCGCCATCTGCACCACCCGGTCCTTGACCGTCGGGATGCCCAACGGTCGCTGCCTGCCGTCCGGCTTCGGGATCCACACGCGCCGCACCGGCTGCGGTCGGTAGTGCCCGGACCGGATCTCGTCGCGCGCTTCCGCGAGGAACTGCGCGACGCCTTGCTGCTCGATCATCGCCAGCGACAAGCCGTCGATGCCGGCAGCGCCATCGTTGCTCCGCACTCGTTCCCACGCCCTCTGCAGGACGTCACTCCGGCAGATCCGATCGAACAGCGCGTGGAAACGCCGCCCAGGGTCTCGCTTGGCGGCACGAAAGAGCGCGTGTTGGAGTTCTCGTACTTTCTCTACGGAGTTGTTGGGCCTCGCGGCCATGCCCTCGCACTTACCCCCAGCCACGCGCGCGACCAAAGTCGGGCCCCTTCCCTCCGCCGGCGTTGTGGCCGCCGGCATCGTTGGTACTACGAACCCTTCGGACTCCCTCCCGGCACGAGCCACTTTCGCACTCGGCTTATGCAGCTCGCCTTCGCCTGACGTCGGCCGCCGGGTAGGGCCTCTCCTGTTCCGTGTCGGACTGTCGTCGCATGCCCTCCTCTCTACCCCGGGGAAGTCCTGCGCCGCTCCGTGCTCGGACGCAGTCTGTTGCCTTCGCCGCGACATGACCGGCTCGGCCTTCCCACCTTTCGGGTCTCTAATCTCACGAGGCTGCAAGGTTCACCCTTTCGGATTGGGCCTGCGACTTTGCTCCCCTCGTCCAAGGCATACGCCTCGACGCGGGCTCTCGACGCTCCGCTCGGCACGGGCAATCTCTTGCCCGGGCTGGAGCCTGCTACGCGGTGCTTCGGCGCTTGCCGCGGCGGGACTCGCACCCGCAAGCTCGACACAGCTTGGCCCTGCCACGAGCAGGGCTTGTTCAGGACACACCAT
>JAIOIE010000024.1 GCA_019912665.1 Deltaproteobacteria bacterium | reverse complement strand
CTCACCAACAACGACGACGTCGCACACCATGGCGGGGTCACCGCCAGCGATCGCATCGAGGTCAAGCCGTGGATCGAGTCGGAGAACCGGTTCAGCTTCGTCACCAGCGACCCCCGGGCGGTCGATCTGGCCTGCTTCCGCCACGGCTGATCCAAGGGCGACGACGACGCCCTGCGGAGCGGTTCATGCAGCGGCAGGGACGCCTGAATGCGACTTGATGGTCTCGGCGGTCGCATGGCTCCATGTCGGCCATGCACCTCCAAGATGCCCTCCAGGGGTTCCTCCTGCAGCTCCAGGCCGACGGCCGGTCGCCACACACCATCGGGCAGTACCGCCGCCACGTCGCCGCGCTGATCGCGTGGCTGGCCGCGAACGGCAACAACCAGAACGTCAACGACCTGTCGCCCGACGTGCTGGCCCGCTTCTTCGCCGACGGCGCCGCCCGCGCCTCCTGCCGCGGCGGGAGCAAGAAGGCGACCTCGTTGAACGCCCTGCGCACCTCGATCCGGTGCTTCGCCGCCCACCTGCGCGACGCCGGCCTCGTCGCTTCGAACCCCGCCCGGCTGCTGCGTCGAGCACGGTGTGCCCCGCCGCCGCCGCGCGGCCTGCACCCAGACGAGCAGAAGCGGTTGCTCGAGGTCCTCGCCGCCGCCGAGGGCCCCGAGGCCAACCGCGACCGCACGCTCGTCGAGTTGCTGCTCGGCACCGGCGTGCGCATCGGTTCCGCCCTGGCCCTCGACGTCGGCGACCTCGACTTCGCGCACGGCGAGATCAACTTGCGCAGCACGAAGAACAACCGCCCCACCACCGTGCTGATGCCAACCGGGATCGCCGAGAAGCTGAAGACGTTCGTCGCCGGCAGCACCACCGGGCCGGTGTTCCTGGCCGGCGACCGGCGGATCTCGATGCGGCACGCCCAGCGCAGGCTCGGCCGGTGGCTCGCGGCGGCCGAGATTCGCGGGCGGTCGGCGCACGCGTTGCGCCACAGCTTCGCCACCCGGGTCTACAGCAGCACCGGCGACCTGCAGTTGACGCAGATCGCGTTGGGCCACGCCACCATCGCGAGCACGGTCATCTACGCGAGGCTGGACCGGGCGCGGCTGCGGGAGGCGGTTGGGGCGTGACGAAGCCGTTCAGATCAGTCACAACGACAGAGGCCGTTGCAGCCACAGGGTGCAGACACCTCGCCGATGGTCGCATCGGGCAGGCGGTGCAAGGACGGAATGCGAGCCTGGAGTGGACGGGTAAGCCGTCCGTCGCCGTCACGGCCTCAAGGCGGCGAGAATCAACCTTGCGCCGCCAGCCAGTCGTAGTACTCCGCGCCACTGCCGAAGAACACCCTGTGCCAGCCGAGGTCTGCATTCCAATCCCAGACGGCGATGATGTCGTCGTTGTCGCAGTAGACGGTGTCTTCGACGCCGCACTCCACCACGTCGGGTCTCCCGTCTTCGCCGTCGACGCAGTAGATCCAGTCCTGCTCCCCATCGCCCTGGGTTGAGAAGATGTCCCACCCATCGTCGTCGTAGAGGACATCGCTACCTTCACCGCCGCAGAGGTAGTCGTCGTCCCCTCCGCCGATGATCAGGTCGTTGCCTTCGTCGCCGTAGAGGTCGTCGAACCCATCACCACCAGAGAGGTAGTCGTCACCGAACAGCCCGAAGTAGCTGTCCGAGGAGCTGGCGCCGCCGAGGTAGTCGTTCGAGTCCGTGCCGACGTACACGTACTGACAGGGAGCCTTCAGGGCGAGCAGGCAGGAGATGAACGCCGCGAGGACGGGGATGTGGGGAAGGCGCATGCTTGAACCTCGTGTTGAAGTGGTTGAAGACCGACCGGCACGGTCGGTCGGACGAGTTCCCCGTGTGACCCATCAGTGGTTTCAAGTTCGTTGGGAAACTCGGGGCGCCCGTTCCTGCATGGCTTGAGGAACTCCGGGGCGTGACGGGCACCACCTACGTTTGCTGACGGCTCACGCTTGGGCGATTTCCGCCTTGCTCGCCACGGGAAAGCAAAACCGCCCACATTCGCGATGCGGGCATCATTCCCTTCTTGGTCGCAACTGCTTCTCAAATCAGTTGCTGCGACGCCATCGTAGGTCGTGGGTTAGCCGCCCCACTTGCATCTTCTGTTGCTCTTTCTCTCACGCGAAGACCCGCAACCCACCTGGTTTGCTCGGTCGGCGCGCATCGAGAACACGAATCAGAGAGCACGAGTGACGATGACCGCGCACCCATACACCATCGATCCCACGATCGAGAGGCTGCTTCACATCGGCCAGCTGCCAGACCTGTTCGAGCGGTTCGGCATGAGGCGCCCGCACAAGAACAACGTGAGGCGTTGGCTCACCACCGGCACCCGCGGCGTAGTGATCCCGTCAGTCCTCGTCGGCGGCAAGCGCTACACCACCCAAGCAGCTGTCCAGTGGTGGATCGCAACCTCGACTGCCGCCAAGCCCCTGGGTGGCTGAGGATGACCGCGCACCCCGTTCACAACCCGGCCATGCTAGTGTAGTGCGTCGGAAATAGCGGTAATTATGCGGGAACCTACGCGTTGGGTAGCCTGTGAGGCCAAACCCATGCGAGTAGCCGTGACGATCAAGCTGGCTGACGATGAGCGCGCGAAGCTGGAGAGCTACGCCCGCGGGCGCTCGACGCCGGCGAGGCTCGTGCTCAGGGCGAAGATCGTGCTGCTGGCGGCGGCGGAGAAGAACAACAAGGACATCGCTGCCGAGCTGAAGACGCTGCAGAAGACCGTCGGACTCTGGCGGAACCGATTCGCCCAGAAGCGGCTTCCCGGCATCGAGAAGGACGCTCCTGGTCGGGGCCGGCCGAAGACGATCGACGCGAAGAAACTCGAAGAGGTCGTGCGCGTGACGACGCAGGAGACCCCACCGAACGCGACCCAGTGGAGCACCCGCGACATGGCCAAGGCGATGGAGGTCAGCGCGTCGACCGTCGGTCGCGTCTGGCGAAAGAACGGCCTCAAGCCCCACCTGTTCAGGAGCTTCAAGCTGAGTCGCGATCCTGAGTTCGCCGAGAAGCTCGATGACGTCGTCGGTCTGTACCAGAACCCGCCAGCGAACGCGATTGTGCTGAGCTGCGACGAGAAGTCGCAGATTCAGGCCTTGGACCGTACGCAGCCATCGCTGCCTTTCCGCAGCGGACGGACAAAGACCGTCACGCACGACTACAAGCGCAACGGAACTTCGACCCTCTTCGCCGCTTTGAACACGCTGAACGGGAACGTCCTCAGCATGTGCGCTCCGCGGCACCGTCATCAGGAGTGGCTCCGCTTCCTGGAGATGATCGACCGCGAGACGCCAGCGCATCTCGCCATCCACGTCATCGCCGACAACTACGCGACCCACAAGCACGCCAAGGTGAAGCGCTGGCTCGCGCGTCACCCGCGCTTCCACATGCACTTCACTCCGACCAGCGCGTCTTGGCTCAACATGGTCGAGCGCTTCTTCCGCGACATCACGACCAAGCGCATCCGCCGCGGCGCGTTCCCCAGCGTAGACGCTCTCATTCAGGCCATCCGAAGCTACATCGAGCAGCACAACCTCGACCCCAAGCCGTTCATCTGGACTGCCAAGGCCAGCGACATCCTGGCCAAGGTCACGCGCGCCAGGAAAGCGCTCGCGAATAATTCCCCATCTATCTGACGCACTACACTACCAATGTCCACCGGGAGGCGCCAGCCAATGTAGGCGAGCCAGATGTTGCCTGCGAGGGAGAGAAGACTGCGCCCCCAACGGATGCCGCCAAGCACACCACCGTGTTCTGAGGCGTCCGGCGACTCCCAAAGCCAGAAGCGTTGGTAGGTATCGAAGGCCTGCGTACCAACCGTGATGCGAACGGACCAGTCCGGCCGCAGGAGGTGGCGGTATATCGCCCACAACACGAGTGCGGACGCAACCACGCGCAGGCACCAGATCAGCTTGGAGTACACGGGCCTGGTCATCCCAACGTCTTTGACGCTCAGCCGCCGGCGCCGCTTGGGGCGCCGGTCGGCTGCTGCGTCTTGTTGGGTGCCGCTCCGACGCTATCACGAAAGCGCCACCGGCACCACGCGATGGCCACAGTCGAGCATGCGAGGCTGATTCCGGCGCCGAGTGGACCGACTCCCGCCGATGCCGCCATGGAACCTGTGGAGACGACGAACACCACGGGCAGTGACTTGGCCAAGTTGGTCCCGACCAATCCCCAGACCATCAGGGGGTAGGCAATCGCTGCGCACAGGATGCACAGCGGGCCGGCGACAGTCATCACCTCGATCGAGAACCACGGCTTGCCGTAGGCTCCGTCAGTTGGAGGAAGGCGCAGGTGAATCATGCCGATGCCCACGGTCATCGTGAGCAGCGCGCAGGCGACGGTCGCGAAGAGCAGGATCACCGCTCTCTCGAACCCGATGTATCGGCTGTAGGCCATCGCGTGCACCCAACGTCTCTGCCGCTCAGCCGCGAGCCGCTTGGGGCTCGCCGGCTGCAGCGGCCTGTTGGGCCGGGCGCGCTTGTCGGTAACGTGGCGCTGCGGGGAAGCGGCCGGCTTTCGGTTGTTCCCGCGAAAACGAGTTGGGCCGCGGCGATCGACGCCATCGGCATTCGAGAGCAACCAACCACCGAGGTTGCGCGACGCCCGCATGAGCGTCCGCGTTCGGACTGACTCGCCAGAGGCCCCGTTCGGATGCGAGCGATGCCTGCGCTCGGGGCTGGTGCATCTGACGCATGCTTGCGATGATCGCGCCCGGCCCAACAGGCCGCTGCAGCCGGCGAGCCCCAAGCGGCTCGCGGCTGAGCGGCAGAGACGTTGGGCGGACCCAGCCTTGCCACGCCTTGCGATGACCTCTAGCTTGCAGCCATGATCTGGACTGCCATCTCCTGCATTCTGACCGCTCTGATCGGCTTCTCATCTCGGGTGGTTGCGCAGGTGACGACTGCCTCATGGAGCTTGGTGCCAGGGTCGGGGTGTTTCACTACCACGAGCTGTGGGCAAATCCCCCCCGTGACGGCTGGTCCCAGCCTGTACCTTGGTCTCCCCGGAATTGTCAGGGTCACGTTTCAAGGCCCTGTGTGGGGCGGCATAGGGAATTGCTGGATTCCAGTTTCCGTTCTTGGCGTTGGCGCACTCCCTGCAGCGGCCACATTCCAAGCGATGCCAGCGTTCCCCAACTTCTGGTCCTGTGGTTGGAATCCGGTGCCAGTCCCCTGCAACTGGGTAGTCGATCCAATTGTTTTGATCGCTTCGACGTTTGTAATAGTCGACTTGCCCAACTCCCCAGCTCTTGTGGGGCTGAGTGTCATCCACCAGCAGTATGGGTTCTCCACTTGCCCCGCGTACTCGGACACAATCTCTGGAGCCATTCGGGTCGATCTGCTGTAGCTGGTGATTGGTAGCTATGCCGCCCAACAAGACCTTGGAGCCGGCGAGCGCCGCAGCGGCGCTCGCGGCTCAAGGTCAAAGACGTTGAACGAAACCGCTGCGCGGTAGCCCCGCTCCCGGCCGGTCGTGCCGGTTGAGCCGTCGTGGTTCGGGCCCTGTCCCTTGAAATGGCTGGCGAACCCAGCGTCCCCGTCCCGACGATCCTGGCCGGCGG
>JAIOIE010000023.1 GCA_019912665.1 Deltaproteobacteria bacterium | reverse complement strand
CTAGCCCAAGTTCCGCAGCTCGCGACGATTTTCGACAATCTGCCGCCCGCCAGCCCAGCAACGGCGGGGGCCACCCCCTCGAAAGTGCGTGTAGTGCTAACCCACTGGGTTGATCGGATGGCGTGAGATCGCGAGAAGAGGCGTGCAGCAAGCACGTGTTCCTCCGGCACAAACGCATCAGCAAGAACGGCAAGACGCACACCTACTGGATGTTGGTGCGGTCGGTGCGCATCGGTGGCAAGGTGCGCCAGCAGGTTGTCGCGCAGCTCGGCAACCTCGACGCGAAGGGTAGGGCTCGCGCGCGCGCCTACGCGGACAAGCTCACGGGCCGACGGACGCATCCGAGCCTGTTCGAGCCTCGCGAGGATGAGTTCGCCGACACCGAGAAGATCCGGCTGAAGGCGGTGCGGGTCGAGCGCGCACGTCGATTCGGGGACGTGTTCCTCGGCCTCAGCCTGTGGCACACGCTGCAACTCGACGAGGCGTTCGACCGGTTGATGCCGGAGGGGCGAGAGGACATCCCTTGGTCGAACCTGGCTGCGCTGCAGGTGATCTGCAGGCTTTGCATGCCGTCCAGTGACCTGCACATCGCGGAGTCGCTGTACCGGCAGACGGCACTCGACGACTTGCTCGGGATTCCGGAGGCCAAGGTCAACGACGACCGCCTCTACCGGACCCTCGACCGGGTGCTCGTGCACAAGGATGCGATCGAACAGCACCTGCGCGATCGCATCGGCAGGCTGTTCGGCATCAAGTACGACCTGCTGCTCTACGACGTCACGTCGACCTACTTCGAAGGCGAAGCCGCTGGCAACCCACAGGCCAAACGTGGCCACAGCCGCGACCATCGACCGGACTGCAAGCAGGTGTGCATCGCGTTGGTCGTGACGCGCGAGGGCATCCCGCTCGCGCACGAGGTCTTCGACGGCAACCGCGTCGACGTGACCACCGTGCAGGAGATCGTCGACAAGATCGAGACCCGCTTCGGCAAGGCCGACCGCGTTTGGGTCATGGATCGCGGCATGGCCAGCGCGAAGAACTTCCAGTGGCTGCAGAGCGGTGGCCGCCGCTACGTCATCGGCGCATGTCGCTCCGACTTGCACCGCTTCGAGCAGCAGCTGATCGAAGCAAAGGACTGGAAGAGCATCCGCGACGACGTGGAAGTGAAGCTGTGCCCGAACGAGTCCGGCACCGAGACCTACATCCTGTGCCGCTCCGCGATGCGGAAGGAGAAAGACCGCGCCATCGTCGAGCGTGCCGCCGAACGCATCACCGCGTGCCTCGATCGCCTGCGCAAGCGACTCATCTCGGCGAGGAGCCCGATCGATCGCGATCGTGTCAACCAGCAGATCGGTCGCCTGCTGGCCAGGCACAGCAGGGCGGCGCAGAAGTTCGTCGTCGGGCTTCGCGCCAACCCGAGTCATGCCTCGGGACTCTCCCTCGTCGTGAAGGAGAGCCATGCCTGGCAACTCTGGTCCGAACGCAGCGCCGGGTGCTACCTGCTTCGCACCAACGTCACCGGCTGGACCGAAGAAGACCTCTGGCGGACCTACATCCAACTCACCGAGGCCGAGGCCGCATTCCGCATCCAGAAGTCCGACCTCTCGATTCGCCCGGTCTGGCACCAGCGTGCCGATCGGGTGCGCGCCCACATCTTCGTCTGCTTCCTCGCCTACGCGCTCTACAAGACCCTCGAGCAATGGCAGGCGCACGCCGGTCTCGGCAACAGCCCCCGGTTCATCCTCGAAGAACTTCGCCAGGTGCAGAGCGTCGACGTCGTGCTTCCCATCGTCGACGGGCCGGAGGTCAAGGTCCGCTGCGTCATCAAGCCCAACGATGAACACGTCGCATTGCTCGACCGCCTCGGCATCGAGTTGCCCAAGAGGTTGGCCATCCCCAAGGGCATCGAGGAGGTCACCGTGTAGTGCCAACCAATTGCCGCAAGTCGTTGGCTTCCAACCTCACGGCCTGCTGAACTGCGGAACTTGGGCTAG
>JAIOIE010000022.1 GCA_019912665.1 Deltaproteobacteria bacterium | reverse complement strand
GGCCTCCCCCTCCTTCAAAATCCCTACAATCTGCTCCTCCGTGTACCGGCTCTTCTTCATACCCAGCCTCCTTGTTTAGAATGTTTTATTACGACCCCATTCTAATTACAAGTGGCACAGTTTACGGGGGGCAGGTCCGATGATTGACGGAGCCAGTTCAGAGGCCTTCAGCGCCATTACCCTTCCACCTCCCCAGCCTACACTCTCCTTCAAGGAACAAATCATTGCCAATTCCAGAGCTCAATATTGCAGGCCAAGGAAAGAGGTCGAAAGGGAAATTCTATTAAGAAGAACTCAACCAAGCTCGCCAACAGCCCAGAAACTGCCGCTTTAAAGCGAACTTGCCTACAAAGGCAAAATCACCCGCCTTATCGATTTCCGTCCTCCGTTCTATTCTCTAACCAGATTTGCTCTTTTCAAATTTCTTTTCAAAAAGGAGGACTTATGGACTTGATTCAACTGCTTCAGACGCTCGAAAAGCAGCATCCCCTCAAATGGGACAGGAAATTCAACACTTCAGTCATCGACATGAAAGTTGAAGATGGCCGGGCTATGCTGGAAATTCCAGGCCGTGACTCCCTACTTGCAATCACAAAGCCCTGCCATCAACAGATAGCCGAGCGGCTCGATATTCCCGCCCGGTATTACAACCGCATGGAGGCCGAAGCTCCGCATCTTCTTGCAGGTAATGTCAACGCCTGGCTGACGAGGATGGAGAAGGATGTCTTCATAAGGGGCTTGGGGAATGCGGTCCGGGCTTTCCTAAGCGACCGCTACAGGGTAATAGACCACCTCGATTTCCTGTATTGCTCTTTAAACGAGCTTCAGGCGAATAGGGCTGAAATCGAGGACTGCTATCTTTCAGAGACGGAGATGTATGTCAAAGTGCGCAGCCATCACCTGAAGGACTTCATCCGGCACAGGGACGACCTTATAATCGGCGGGCTGCTCCTTACCAACTCTGAGACCGGTCACAAGGCCCTACGGGTCGAGCCGAGGATCTTCAGAGTTCAATGCACAAACGGCATGGTCATAGAGAAGCTGACGACTCGCCAGGTCCACCTCGGGAATGGGAATGGCGGGAATGGAGAGCTGGATGACGACATGGTCTATCTCGCAATCCGGAGGTCCATAAGGGAGCTTTTCGGGCGCTTCGGCGAGATCGTCCGATCATTAAGGGATTCCACTGAAATTAAGATCGGGAATCCACAAGGAGTCATAAACAACCTTGTAAAGCACTACGGTTTGAGCGAAGCCCAAAAGGAAAACATCCTTTTGGCCTTCGGCTCTGAGCCGGATCCCGACGCTTATGGCATAGCCAATGCCGTGACCAAGGCGGCGCAGAAGGAGGAAAGCTGGGAAGGAAGCTTAGAGCTCGAAAAGATAGGAGGAAGGCTTTTGGCCCTGCCTGCCCAAGAGTTTAAGGCCTTTGATGGCTAAAAATACAAAAGGAGATACCTAAAGGTATCTCCTTTTCTAAATCCATAATAGCATCGTTTATCTATAAAAATAACCAATATAGGGCTATTTATTTAGCAAATTAATAAGCTGTAAACAAAAGTCCTTTTGATTCTGAATTATAAGATCTTCTAATTTAATCCGATCCCTTCTTATTTGAGACAACAATAAAGAAGAAAAATAAGACCAAAACAAATCGTTTTCAGAAAGATTTAAGTAATCTGTAAGAGCTAAGATTCTTTGACCAACCGAAGGATGAGTAATCGACCCATACCAGTTCTTTTTAGGTGTAAATACTAAGATTACAACAGTTGCAAGCGCGATACTCATGGCACGCTTATTCTTTACTGCCATTAAAGGATAGCCACTTACTTTGGAATATTCTTCTATATGTGCCAAAAGAAACTTTCGTGCGAATTCGTCGCATCTCATTTCCTCTTCAGTTGGTTTTATCTCTTCACCTGAAGCATTAATTATGACATGCTGCAATTCATGTAAAAAGCAGTAAGCTGCCGCCATGCATAGCAGGTCAAAAACGAGGCTCCCTTCGAGGTCCTTTGGTTTACCAATAGGAAGTGGTATGTTTTCTGGCCATTGGAAATCATCAATACATTCGAGATCTGCCAAATTCAATACACTAGATATTAGAGATTGGATTTCAGCCTCGGCCTCTATTAATTCATCATCATTGAAAGTTGTATCTGAAATATTGAAACGCAGTAGCTGTGCCATTGCTAGCAAAGAAGAATACGCATTAAATGCTTTTTGCATGGCAAATCCAAGAATCCAAATTTTGCACATAGTTTTATGATTAAAAATAATCGAATTAAACGGTCCTGCTTGAATTGAAAAATCCTTCTTGTCCTTCGTGAATACAATTTGCGGATTATATTCTTTCCAAATGTGATTAAAATCTTCTATCCGCTCTGGTGCAGATGCCAATATGACCCTCTTAACACCCTCAGCAGCTAACTCAATATCATTATTCATTTACTCACTCCCTAATAGCTAAATTCAATAGCCCTTAAGCTAAGAATATTTTTGACTCTATACCACACTTCTGATAAAAAGAGACCCAAAAAACTAAAACAGCTCCGTTTTACAAAGCGAAGCTGTTTTCGTTTTTTAAGGTACAATGTCCTAATATCTATCCATTTTTTAAAGATTTTGTCAAGAGCGAGATCCTTCTAACGGAGCCCCTTCTTTCATATAATCTGCTAAGATTAGCTGATTTTCCATTTCCCCTTCGATATCTCCGTAGCGTATCAATCCCTCTCGATAGAGCCGTTTTTTCTTTAGAATTCGCGATACCTGCCTTTGTGTCCAAGGTTTCCCATTTCTTAGGACAAAACCCCTTTGATTAAGCTCGTCAGCAATATTCTGCCCCGTAAAGCCCTGCTCGGCCAGGCGAAAGACCAATCTAACGCACTCGGCCTCCACTGGATTAATGACGACACGTTTATTTTCTCTCGTATACCCGTAAGGGAGATTGCCGCCGGGGAACCGCCCTTTTCTGACGCGCTCCTGACGGCCCTTACATAACCTCTCGATAATGCCTCGTCTGTTCTCCTCGGCCACAGCCGCCAGTATCTGCCTGAGCAAAACGTCCTTGGATTCGCCGTTGTATTGAGGCATATCCGCGATCAGGACCTTGACCCCTAACTTTTTGAATTCATAAAAGAGATTTTCGGATATCCGGACCTCCCTTGAGAGCCGGTCCAGGGAAGGAAGAATCAAAACCCCGACCTTGCCGGTTTTGCAGGCCTTCATCAAGCGCCGGAGCTCTTTTCGGTCCTCTTTCACCCCGCTTACAGCCTCATCTTTGTAAAATCGTTCTACCAGCAATCCACTTCGTTCAGCAAAAAGAGAAGCATCCCTGATTTGGATGTCTATCCCATACCCCCTCTTCTTTTGCTCCAGGGTCGAGACCCTGCAATAGGCCACGACCATTTTCTTTTGACGCATACCTCCTGCTGATACTTAAGCTCCTCTTTGTAAAGCGGAGCTAAAACCTACTTTTTAGTCTAGTTTGTTTAAAAAATTCAGTCAATACGCGGACTTCGAGGGGATGGGCAGTGATTGGGAATCTGTGGCGCTTTTTCGTTGCTTTATTCGATTGGAGAACTCACCTACGAAGGCTAAGAGGGCAACCTATTCTGGACGCGGTATTCATTTCGAATATGCGCGACGATGTGGATAAGAGGCGTTATCTGGGGCGATGGAATCCGAAGGAGGGTCACTTTAATGGGCCAAGATACGCAATCGGGAATGTGCTTGGTAGAACCAGAGTCATCAATACTCTAACCGAAGACCTTCTGTCTGATCACGGTCGTGAAAGAGCTCAAAAACAATTTATTGCTGCTACTGAGTGGGCGAGAAAGAACGGGGCAAAAGTTATCCTACTGGCTGCGGCAACAAAGAGATTATTCTGTAATGGCCAAAAATTAAGAGAACTATTCCCGGAGCTCATCTTTACTATTGGAGACAATGGAACAGTTTTAATTCTTTTGAATGAAATTGATCGTGCTTTCAGGGAAGCAGGTCTTAAACCAGAAAACAGTCGGATTGCAGTCTTGGGGCCTTATGGTTTTCTTGGCAAGCTTGTAACTAAGGACCTCCGTGAGAAGGGGTATGGAATAATTGGGGTTGGGCCGAACCATTCCGCCCTAAAAAGGATAGTCAATGCATACAGGATTTCGGTATGCAGAAATTTTGAAGAGGTTGGAAAGATTGATGCCGTTGTAGCCTGTACGCATAGCAAGAAAATACGACTTAACGACGTCGCTATTGAGCTTATTAGGCGTAAAGACAAAAAGCTTCTTATTATTGATGTGGCAGAGCCCTCGAATTTAAGCCCGGAGGAGTACGAAAAATCCAAGAAAGTGGTAATTAGACAGGATGCGGGAAACGGTTACTCCCCCAAACTCAAATATGTGCTCGGAGCAGTCTCTTACAAGATGTTCCGGCTATCAAGGGGTGTTACCTTCGGATGCTTTGCCGAAACGCTTTCCATAGCAGCCGCGATTAAACGAGGTGAACATGTAAAGAATACAGACTGGTTTTCAGTAGACAAAGAGAATATTAAGTCCGTTTCGCTTCTTTTTGACAAGGTCGGATTCACCCTACCTTCGCCGCGCTGTTTCGGAGAGCCCATTAAGGGCTTTGAGCTTTCCATAAACCAATCCAGAGCAAATGAAATCCCTATCTACGAGATGCCGTTATCGGATGAGGACAAGTAATTTCTGTCCTTTAACAGAACATAGATTTCTTAATTAAGGAGGTTAGCTATGAACAGGATAGTGATTGCGGTTTTTCTGCTCTGTGCGCTACTTTTCGCAACGGAGAGCTATGCAGGCAATGTCAGCAAGGCAAAGGAGTTCATGCAGGCTGGGATGTACCCTCAGGCCATAGCGCTTCTTGAAAAGGAGATATATGGCGATGAGACGAACCAGGCCACGGCAAATCCTGCAAATCCAGAGGCACATTACCTTCTCGGAGTCTGCCTTGTTCAGAGGGGCAATTTCAGTCAGGCTGATGAAAGGTTTGCAAGCGCGGTAAAGCTCGACCCGAAGTATGGCTATAAAATAGGCGATGTGTATAAAGATGCCGGAAAGTCTCTTCTGAGTGCTGGCAAGCTGGCTGAGGCTAATGAGCTCTTCAGGAGAGCAATAAACTATGAACCCAGCCTGAGGAAGGAAATAGCCTTACTCCTCTTTGAAACCGGCAAGCGCTATGGAAGAGACGATCTACTGTCTCTTGCAGTGTCATACGACCAGGAGTTAAGCAAGTCAATAGGTGAGCTTTATCATTCTTCAAGCAAGGCTGCCGAGACCGAGGAAACCAAGGTGGACCTGCTCGGCATGGCAGCAAGATACGATAACACCTATGAGGATGAGTATGCGCTCAACCGAGAGGCCCTTGGCCGTTACCATCTAAGCAAGGCCAAGGAACTGGCAACAAAGCCGGGGAAGGAAGAAGTAACTGAACACCACAGGGCTTTTGCAATAGACTACCTCGGTAGCACCGTAGTTGAAGCGGAGGTACCTGATAAAGTTCTTTTTCAGCCTGGCACCTACACTTTATTCGTAAAGGCCGGAGAGCAGACACCATCATGGATTGATGTACCCTCTGGTGTGTATCGGGATGTAAGCTCTCCGCCTGACGACAAATTCCAGATCGTGTGTCCGGACGGCAATGTCTTTGATGCCTGGACGCTCTCTGAATTGCCCTCCTGTGCAAGGCAATTCAAAATCAGGGTGGATAAAGATCAGAAAATAACTTTTAAGGTAAGGAGGTAATTTTTAAGATGCAGGCCTGTTCTCATGAGAACAGGCCTTTTTTGCCAGAAAAAATTAAATCCTGTATAATAATTATGTAAACTAATTTTTTGAAAATATGAGGAAAATAGCACTATGTATCATTTTATTCTCTGCCATCCTTTTTAATGTGCCTGAAGTTAAAGCAGTTGGAGACAAATGTCCAACTGACGCAGTTTGCCTCGACAACCCCCTCAATGTAGACTCCCCGCAAAAACTTATCGGCGTAATCATTAGAGGCGCGCTGGGCGTAGTCGGCTCAATCGCCTTGGCCGTTTTTGTATACGGTGGTTATACCTGGATGCTTTCAGGAGGAAACGCGGAGATGGTCCAGAGGGGAAAGCTGACTTTCTTTTATGCAACGGTCGGCTTAATAATAATCTTTTCCGCCTATGCCATTACCAAATTCGTTCTAGCGGATTTGCTCGGGCTTGGCTAAATTCATATGCAAAAAATTCTGAACAAAATCCATGAGGAGATGCCTTTTCTGCTAAAAATGATAACAGCAACTCTTGTGGGCATGACTTTTCTAACCGGATTCAGTAGGGCAACAATGAACTACGAAATCTCCCTCGTATATATCGCGATTGGGCTTGTGATTTTGATGTGGGTGATGTATGGATTTGTAAGGAGGGGGTTGCGAATGAAAGTCAACTAATATAGCTCCGTGGTAGCAGCTTGTTCTGTAGCTGCTTCACTTTGTTGAACAGCTGAATGCTTTTGCGTTTTCGAGTTTGCTCTGAGTTTAACTATATGGTCTCCGAGTATTTTTCCAAGCACTACCGGAACGGCATTTCCGATTTGCTGCGCAATATTACCTTTTTGGCCAAAAAAAACATAGTCATCAGGAAAAGTCTGTAATGCAGCCGCTTCACGTAAGGTTATGGCTCTATTCTGGGAAGGGTGTCCATAACGACCGTTTGAAATACTATTACATTTCCCCGTCAATGTAGGTGCTGGCTTATTCCATGACATCCTACCGTAGACATCTGTATGGCCGTTATATCCTTTTTTATGACATGTCAATATCAGCTTTTCCGGCCAAGAATTTCGACTTCCTCCATTACGAGGAGTATGTCTCAACCGCTCTAAATTTATTTCTGATAACAATGCCGCTTCGTGATTAGGGATATTTGCATCGCATTTTCCGGCCTTTATTCTCGGGAATTTTGCAATCGCATCCTTTACTGTAATATATTTTAAGAGTCCTGGCCCGTGCGTTTTTTCAGGTAATGTAGCACTAATCCCTCTCATTGCGATTAGTACCAGACGATTACGATTTTGGGGTATGCCATAATCTTTTGCATTTAGGATATCCCAGGCAATAGAATACCCATTCCTATCTAAAAGCTTCAGAAATCTTTTAAAAGTACTAAATCCTTTAACTCTGGAAATTCCAGGAACGTTTTCCATAAGAATTTGTCCAGGCAAAAAAAGCTCTATTAACCTTCCAAATTCGCCCAGAATAGTTGTGTCTGATCGATATTCCTTTGATTTTCTTTGAGGACTAAATGGCTGACAAGGCGCGCAACCTGCAAAAAGTAGTTCGTTAGGTTCTGTGCATAATTCCTCGGCTTGCGTGGTTAGTTCATCGATATTAACTTTTTTGATATCGGAACATACAAATTTTGATGGCTTATTATTAAAATTATATGTCTCGCGGCAACGCTCTTCTTGATCAATGCCCACCAAAACATTAATACCTGCAAGCCGTAAGCCTTTCGTGAGGCCGCCAGCACCACAAAAGAAATCAACGGCCTTCATTTCTTAGCCTCTCCCACAGCTTCTGGCAGATATTGACTAGCCCAAAGCTCAAAATCACGATCTGGAACACCTGGACGACACCCAGTATTCAAATAAGCCCAAGATATCTGTTCACGGAAAGGACTATCCATTGAAACAATTCTCAAATATTGAATACCTGGTGCAGATTCATCTCCGATAATTTTAGACTCGATTAACTCAAGCTCTTTAAGATTAGCTACCATGGGCGGAATTAATCCAGGGAAACCAGGGAAGGGAATAAATTCCTTAATGAAACCTTGTGAAAGAATATTTTTAAGCTTATCTTTCTTTTTACTAACATTTCCTTTTGTAAATAATACATCGGCTTTTTCAAATCTTGCACATAAAATATTTGCGATGGGCTCTCTGGAGGGCGTCCTCACCAAATCACATGATGGAGTAAGCACTAGTCTGTAGGATTCGGGGTTAGTACGATCAGTTTTTTCTATATAAAGCAGATCCCCTAATTTTAAAGACCCTTCCAGTGGAGGGAAAATATAATGTTCCCATGGAGCCAATTTTGTACGCAGAATGGAGCCATCATCCAGATGAGCTGATAATCGACGTCGCCCCATATGTTGGATTACGGTTTCTTTTGGAATACCAGTTTCCGGTTGAGAAAAAATCAACGGTGCTAAATCCCTTAATGTACGATGCAAAACGGTTTCAACATCCTGTCTTACGGCACTTATGCCATCAGTACAAGACTTAAAATCATTTATTCTCTTAAGTAATAACTCCTCAGAATCTCGTCCTTTAGTTACTTTCCCAATTAAAGGATGCTTACTATATTCATTGTCAAAAAGATCTGGGTTTGCAGAATAGACGATTAAAGGGCAAAACCATTTATCACGAATCGAGACAAACGATCTTTGCCCGGCATTCCCGTCCAGATCCTCAGAGCCAGCTCCTCCCATGAGGTCTAACACAACGACATCCGGCTGAAAACTTGCAAGCTCCCCCTCACTGTCTGAAAAATTAACAACTATGCACTTATCACCTTGAGCTTCTAAAAGTTTTTTTGTAGGCTCAACAACAGCTCTGTCATCTTCAATAAAGAGGACCCTCATTAGTTAGCCTCTCTGTTTTAATGGTAAATCAAAAATAAATGATGCTCCGCCAAGATTGCCGGGATGCTTTACGCTCAACCGTCCATCATATTCCGCAACAAGTTCCGCTGCAACAGTAAGGCCCATTCCTATACCACCAGGCTTTCTGGTTACGCCCGGCCACAAAACTTTTTTGACATCCTCTTTGCGAATCCCAGGACCAGAATCATCAACACATAATCTAATTCTCTCGCCACCTGCAATTGGATAGACCCTAAATTCAAGTACGCGGCCTTCGGGTTTTGATTGCGGCAACCAATAAACTGCATTGATTATTAAGTTCAACAGAATAGCATCCAATTCTCCCGGATCTACGGCAACATGTATTTCAGCATTTTTTATATTTTTTGTTCTAATTTTTAGCCTATCAATTTCCTTTTTCTGTAGACTTAAACAAGCATCAATTCTCTCTTTAAGATTAGAATCTCTTTTACGTCTTCTAAAAGATCGACTGGCCAATGGCGCAAAGGTTTCTGCAAGTTGCTCAAGACTGTTCAAAGCCATATCAGCTGCTTGATAGTTCTCTTCAATTTCCCTTGGGAAGGGACGGAATTTTTGATTAATTTGCTTAAGGAAAAGGCCAAAAATTGTTGTCCTGTTTCGTATTTCATGGACCAACATCTGAGCTATCGTACCAACGGTTGCCATTCTACTATAATAAACAAAACGATCTTGAATTGTTTTCCTGACATGATCAAGAGATTCGTTAAAAGCTTTTAAAATCGGAAGGGCATCACTGGCAGGGGCACCATCTTCAGCAATAGATAAAACCTCTGCAAGCAAATCATCAGCCGAGAGTTCCTCGAATAAATTCTCCAGCGGCTTTTCTATTTCCTTCTTAACTCGATCGGAATCCCTTTCATTCTCCAGGAGCCCAACAGCTGCCTTCAAAATAGTTTCGAGTTCTTTTACCTCCTTAGTCGATGCCAATCGCTCACGATCACTCGTATCATTTATTTTTGGATTTTGCTCCTTGGTAATTGAAACATGTCCAACAATTTGACTCGTGCTTAAACGCGTTCCGATTTTACTAACTCGTCGCAAATCCAAACCAAGCCAATCTCTGGCATTGTCTGATTTTGGAAGGACGAGAATTCCATCACGATATACAGAAATTCCCTTATGTGCTCTAATGTAGTTTCGAATCGAGGATTTTTTTATTCGAAAATTCTCCGCAATTTCCTCAATACCATCAGAATCTATATCCCAAGCTCTTATCTCAAAATCAAAATTCCCGCATGTTGTCTTATCTTGTTTAAGTTTTTGCCGTTCGATATCGCTTAGGGAGCGGAAAATCAAATCCCACACAAGCTTCAATTCAACAGAACGTGGCTTGTCAATTCTCATCGGAGAATAAAAATATTTACAACTTAGAGAATTATTTTTGAATGATCCCTTAAGTCGATATTTAGGATTTGAGAGAAATTTAGGAGAAGTAATCTTTGCCGGATTATCAGTTTTGTCAAATTCACTTTGAACATAAATATCAAAGTCGTCAACCTTAATAAAAGGAGAAATCAATCTTGCGAGATTATCTTTGAGGTCATCGATCATTCCCTCATCCCAATCAGAATTTAATCCAAAAATTTTTATCAATGTACCGGTTTTTTTAAATGGAGAAACTTCTTCTGAAATAGACACATAACATGAATTCAAAGAGTCGGCATCGGAAATTTCCCCCCAATTCACCTTTACTTGCCAGCATGGTTCATCAATAGATTTGGTTAGCATTAAAAGACTGGAACCAAGCCTTGCAGCAGATAATCTACCTAGGCCCTTTTCCCCTGATACTCTTCTTTCTTTCTCATCCAATTTAATCGTGGGATTATTTAATTTGAACGGAGTTGCGACAACACACCATATGTTTTCAATGGTATACCGGTTCATACCCACTCCGGAATCCTCGATTTCTATGTAAGCACCGCCTTGCTCATCTCGACAGAATCTGATCCAAATCTCCTTTGCAAATGCATCGTAAGAATTTTTCACTAATTCAATAAGCGCAACCACATCATTTGTAACCAAATCAGCACCCAAAGCCGCAAATACACGTGGATGCATTCTGAATGGGATTTGAGGAGGAGGAGTATTGTTATTATTTTCCGGCTTATTCAATTGACAGTTCCTTTTTTCAATTTAGCTCAACGCTTATTTGATTTACTCTGTATCTATTTAGTTTCAGAAAAATTAAGCCTCGTCGTAATTCGCTCGCATATCGCTTAAATATATTATAATAACCGCATAGTTATCAACAAATTTTTTCCTGTCTGCCAGGACCGCTACCACCCGCAATGACAGTCCAGGGGCTTCCATGAAGCGGAATTTGAGTAGCGGTAGGCCTCTACTCGACAGCTCACTCTAGACGGTCATGTATCCGTGGACTCGACGCAGGGTTTGACGCCAGTTCGGTAAAATTGCATTGACAAAAATCAACGGATTGTAATAAATGAATCGGGGCATGTGATCGGAGGCAAAAATGAGCTTGGTAAATATCTGGACGTCATCACGCAATGAGCTTGAGAATAAATTATTCAGACAGATAATTGCTCTTGCAGGCTCAGGAAAATTGTTAGATGACAAGGATACTTCCAAAGAAGTTCGCGATTTTCTATCACTTGTACCCTCAAAAAAACTTTCCGCATATGCCCTGGAGTGTCTCCATGAGAAATTCGAAGATAGCGGACATGCCTTACAGGATTTAATAAATCAGATTGGGAGGCGACTCGGATTTATCGTCAGCTACGGCAGGTACAGGGGCAAAGCATCGCAAATTGGACATGACGGACTTTGGAAGACATCTCAAGGAGCATCGATTGTCGTTGAGGTAAAAACGACGGATGCATACCGACTTGATCTGGACGTTATAGCTGGATATAGACGCTCATTGATCAAATCGGGCGATATTGAAAACGAGAACTCTTCCATGCTCATCGTGGTTGGACGAGAAGATACCGGAGGCCTAGAGGCACAAATACGTGGCTCCAAATATGCATGGGATATACGTTTGATAAGCGTCGATTCCTTAATTAGATTGTTAAATTTAAAGGAAGAGATTGAGGATCCCGGTATTATGCAAAAAATCCGTGCGATTCTCACGCCTCAGGAATACACGAAGGTTGATGGTATTATCGATCTTGTCTTTTCGACTACCGAGAACGTTAAAATTGAAGAGGAATTGGAAACTCAAGCGGTAGAATCGGATAAAAAGCAGCCAAAGTTTACGCCGGTAAGCTTTAATGAGGCTTGCATTTCAAAAATAGAAAAGGTGCTAAATAAGCCATTAGTCAAATTATCACGGGCCACCTATATAACTTCAGACGAATTACTCCATCTACTTTGTGTCGTTTCACGCGAACATATAAGAGCAGGGATCAAATCTTTTTGGTTCGCATTTCATAATTACCAAAAGGAAGCATTGGAGAAGGCAGAAAACTCGTACTTAGCATTTGGATGCGGTTCTGAAAAAACGATTTTACTAATCCCTTTTAAAGAATTCAAAAAATGGCTTGACGGCATGCACACTACACAATCTGAATCGCGTTTTTACTGGCATGTCGTAATCCATTTAGAGAAAAACAGATTGATTTTACAGAGAAGAAAAGGGTACGAAAAAATCGAGTTGACAAATCATCTTGTAAAATGAGTTTATAATCTGAGCACCCTTACATTTGGCAAAGCTCACTCACAATCAATTCAGTTATCAACCTTTTTCCTCCTTATGCAGCTTATCATGACAAACCGTGCAAAGAGTCTTCAGATTTTCGGCAATATTCTCTCCACCTTTAGCATGGTGCTCAATATGGTGTAGCTCCAAATGTCTTGGATCCGACGGGTTCCATTCGTCATGCGACCAGTCGCAATTTTTGCATTTGTACCAATCTCGTCGTAATACTTCGCTACGAATATCGTCCGGGATACGTCTATCATGTTCGGGGCTTTGACGATCCGCTTCCAAGGCGTAAACCCCTATACTCATATCGGGGCGTCCGGTAGATTTCGTCGCTATAGGCCAGCCCAATTCCGTTCGCAACTCGCGTACACGCCGTGCCCATTCCGTCTTATCTCCGGCTACATAACGAAGTTCCTCATTGGTAACTTCTCGACCGACATTTGCTCTTAAGAATTCCAGAATTTTATCGCGAACGGAACCGCGCTGCTTTCGGATCGTATTGGCCATATTCCAACGATGCGCAGCATCTCGATCCTGCTCGGCCCTGAGCAAAATATATTCGCTCGGTCTCATCGTTTTCAGATTGTCCGGAACTTCCTCGTCTTCGGACATTTCCTTTATCGTCATACCGCTTGCTATTGCCCAGCCGAACTCGACGCGCAGCTCACGTATGCGGCGTGCGTATTCCTGAATACCTGAGATAACGAGCAATTCATCGCTATGAATAACCGTCATTGGATATTTACGGAAGTAATAGAGGATTCTATCCCTTGCGGCAGAAGCGTACTCGGACGGAATCAGTATTCTGCCCAAGCGCCTCAACTCGTGAAACACCGGAACCAATGCAAGCACTTTGGCTCGAAGATCAGCCGACCCAAGCTCAGCCTCGAAGTTTTTAAGCAAAGCCTCGACTTTAAGTCGAACGGCTTCCGGTTCTGTTTGATTTCGCTTTTTGCTCAACTAGGAACCTCTCCAGCATACGTATAAGTTGCTTAGGTTGCTTGGTCTTACACTCCCATACGACCAGCACCTTCCAACCCGATGACTCAAGTTTTTTACGAACCCTGATATCCCTTTGGATATTTCCGTCGATTTTATTGTTCCAGAACTCTACCCTTGTTGTAGGACGTGCTGCCTTCTTACATCCCTTATGGCCATGCCAAAAGCATCCGTGCACAAAAATAGCTTTGCTATACTTGGGCAAGACTATATCCGGGCTTCCCGGCAGGTCCTTACGATGAACCCGGAATCTATAACCCATCCGGTGTAGCAGGCTTCGGACGATAAGCTCAGGAGCGGTATCCCGTCCTTTGACCTTCGCCATCAGGGTGCTTCTTTGTTTCGGTGTAAGTATGTCTACCACTGGATTTCTTTTTTCTTGATAATAGAAGGGCTTGAACGCATTCCGCAACACGCGCTGCAAGAAGCGGGGGAACGGCGTTACCTATCTGTTTGGCTATTTCTATTTTAGTCCCTGTAAAACAGAAAGAATCCGGAAAGGATTGAAACCTTGCGGCTTCCCTATGAGTAATTGGCCTGTGCTGGGACGGGTGCAAATAGCGGCCCTTTTCCGGTTTGAAAAATTCGGTTCGAATGGTAAAGGCCGGTCTGTCCCACCAAAGACGCCCGAAGAGGTCCGTACCCCCTTTGGTCTTTCTGATCCAGCATTCGGGCGTCAACTCGGGAGCACGTCTTTGAAGGTCGAAACGATTCATGCCTTCTTTGGGCACGGCCTTATACCGTTTCAGGCTGAGGGGCGTAGGCGTGCGCCCGAAGTGGATATCCAGCGGAGCAGGCTCAATTCGTATCTCTTTGCCGAGCGGAGCCGGAAGATCGGCGATGGCGTCCCTTACCGTTCGCCAGGAAAGTGGATTGGAAATATAGTCCGTTACCTTTTGCGAATGTTTGGGATCATATCCGTTATTCGGATTATAATGGGTTCTCTTTGGAGGAAATACCAATGAGGGATCCGCAAAACGGCATCCCAATATGAAAGCCCTCCATCTCCTCTGAGAAACTCCGTAATCCGCAGCGCACAATTTAGCCGATGCAATCCGGAAATCCAGGGACTTGGCTATTTCTACGATTTGCTCGTACTCCGGAGAATCAAGAAGCTGTGGTACATTCTCCATTAAGAAAATATCGGCCCCGGACCTTTCGACCACTTCGAGGAAAGGACGCCATAGTTGCTTTCTCGAATCCGAATCGCGGTTCTTGTTGAGAAGGCTGAATCCCTGACATGGAGGCCCTCCAATTACCACATCGGCCTTAGGAATTTCGATTTCAGGATTATCGAGCAACTCCGTTATATTTCCTAAAACGCAATGGTTTCCGAAATTGGCATTGTATGTCTCGACTGCGTACTTATTATTATCGTTCGCCCAAACGGACTCAAAATTATTTCCGAATGCCTTTGTAAAACCAAGGGTCATACCCCCGGCACCGGAAAACAAGTCTATCAGGCGGAAGCGATTAGATACGTCTCTTTTTTTGCTCATCAGATCGCCTCTGCTAAGAAGGGAGTTTCACCATGTCAAATTTCTCCAAGAGTTCCTGACGAGACTGGCTTGTCCCCAGGCTGATACGGCTCGGATATAAGTAACATATTTTGCTTTCAAATTGAAGCCCGGTTTAATCAAGAAACAGCGCTACTTAATATGGCATATCTCAATTTTGATCTACCCGATATAATGTAAATTTTTCATATCTCAAGAAAAGCACCTAATTTGAGATAAGAATTTTTTTATCTCAATTATGCGGCTTCTCATTTCAGCAATTTTGTGCTAATAAATCAATGAGTTAATAAATTCGGTGCTAAGCCATGCGAATCCTCTATAGTACCCAAAAGCTCTTAAAGGAGCTCAACGTATCGTTTTCCGACCCTGGCGAAGTCAGTTCTTCAGAGGGCCTGGGCAACTGGTATGCTAATCTTTTGAGGATCGAAAGACGAAAATGCCTTCTATTCACCAATGAAAAGAGCCTCTATTCCTTCCTGGTTCCTGCCGTCCTTAAGGAAAACCTAAAACACATTGAGCAGGAATTCCTGGTTCATCTCATGCTCAACCTGAAGTATGAGGGCTTCGGGCCGAAGGTCCTCGAAAAGGTCAGCGCAGAATACCGACAGATAGGCTTTTCCAAAACTGCAAGCCGAAGCGTCCTCGGCTCCATGAACGATATCGCCTATCACTATGAGGTCTATATTCACATGGATGGCGGGATCGAGAACGCCAAAATCCTACAAATCAATCACAAGATTAACAGGATGCCTATGTCGGCCATAGGATATAAATATTCCATAGAGGCGCTAAGGAAGGTTGTCGAGGAAACAGAAAACAACTACACACATTAGGATAGCGGCACATAGCCTATCTTTGCCTTTATCTGCCTTTTATGTAATTATTCACGGGCTCGATAGTAGTGACCCAGTTTCGCCCTTTTTATGGGCCTCTATCCTGCCGAGCTTAGCCGAAAACCAATTTTTTAAATGGATATTCAAAGAGCGCCGTGTGTTATGGGTGTTATTTAATTAATATGGTATGGTGTAATAACTACACCATACCATATTAAGGAACAATTCAAGCATCACTACTATGCCATCCAAGAAAGTTAATTTCATAAAGGAAGCGGCTGTCCCAAGCGAGTTTTATCATCTTTTTTGGTATGTCGATCCGGAGAAGGTTGACCTGGGAAAAAGCGCGCGCTATGTGATTGAAAGGGTGCTTGAGCTGGGTGATCTAAATGCTCTCAAGTGGATTCAGATGCTCTATCCGACCGGGCTGATTTTTGAGACACTGAAGACAAGCAGAAAGATATCTCACAAATCCAAAAACTTTTGGGGAATATGGTTTGAAGTAGATGGGGTATAGAGGAATACTGGTGTTTATGATGACTGTTTATTTTGATAATCCTCTTTGATCTTCTCGAAGGTAGGCTTTATGGCGGGTATGTCCTTTTTTACAGTATCCCAAACGGCCCGGAGATTCACGCCAAAATATTCATGAATTAGCTTATCCCGCATGCCTGCCATTTCTTTCCACGGGACATCAGGGTATTGCTTTCTTACTGATGATGGTATCTTCTTAGCTGCTTCTCCGATAATCTCTATAGCTCTTGTAACCGCAAAGACCGTCTTTTCATCCTTGGAGAATTTTTTAAAATCCAATCCGTAAGTGAATTCCTGGGCTCTTTGACATTGCGTCTAGCACGTCATCAACATAATCCAGGAACTCCCTCATATATTGACTACCTCTTTCAGTATATGGCTTCCGATTCTCGGCTTCAATGCATCCTTCATGACAAGGTCAACCTTAATACCCAAATATTTACTAAGCTGGTTTTCAAGGCGTATAAAATTAAGCAGGCTTATAGGCTCATAGAAATCAACGAGTATATCTAAATCGCTTTTTTTCTTCTGCTCGCCACGGACATAGGAGCCAAAAACTCCGATCTCCCTAATCTTGTATTGCTCCTCAAGAGTGGGCTTATACTTGCTTAATTTCTTTTTTATATTTTTCAGCTCGGTATTCAAGATGCACCTCCGCTTGATTACAAAGATTATACCAATCAAGCTGGCTCAGGCAAGCTTTTTGGCAAGGGCATGATAAGGCACGCAGAAATGGAATAGGACTCTTTCGTCTCGCCGTTCTTGGACTGTGACCAAATTGTGACCAAAATTCTCTAAACAGGCATAAAATCCCCAAACTGGCAAACTCACCAAAGACCTTCCAAGCCCTCGATTTTTAAAGCAAAACGGGAAAACCAGCCTTCAATCAAGGAGTTGCGATTTTTGGTCCTTTAGCCCTGTTAACCACCGGGTCGGGGGTTCGAATCCCTCCCTGGGAGCCAAGAAAATCAAGGGGTTACGGATAGCCGTAACCCCTTTTGTTTTGAATAGAATATCGTACCGCCCTCACGCCGGGGCCTCTTCTGTTTTGATGCCCCTCATGGAAAACCGGAGCGCAAGCGGGGCCAGAAGCGTCGTAAGCGCCACCATGAAGACTATCACGGCATACGTGTTCTCGTCGAAAACGCCGCCCCTTTTGCCCACCTCCGCGAATATGAGGCCCACCTCGCCCCTCGGCACCATCGCGAGCCCTGTTGAGAACTTTTCGCTCCAGGTCCCTTTTACCCAGATGCCGCTGACGAGCTTTCCTATTATGGCAAGAAGGGTCAGCGCGCCGGCGAAGCTCCAGAACGCCGTTGAAGCGAAATCTATTTCCTTGAAGTTTATGGAGACGCCCACCATCACGAAAAATATCGGCACGAAGAGGTCTATGATGGGCTTCATGCTCTCCTCTACGTCCTTTGCCACCGTCTTGCTATAGTGCTCTATTTCGGCTCCGAGCGGCAGGAAGAACCTTCTGGCCAGCGCTATGCCTGCGGCGAATGAGCCCAGCATCTCGGGCGCGCCTATCTCATGCGATATGATCGCAAGCCCGAGAATCATGGAGATGATGACCGTCGGTATCAGCCCCTTTGTCCTGCTTATCTTCGAGAACTTTGCGATAACCGGCACAAGGAGCTTCGCAAGCACCGGAGCGACGAGCAGGAATACGATTATAAAGAGGACTATTTTCGACGTGTCCATCACGCTAATCTGCCCCTTCACTACGAGGTCGTAAAGGAGCGCGAGAAGCACCACGCCGACGATATCGTCTATAACCGCGGCCCCAATGACGACCCGGGCGGTCCTGGTGTTCTGTTTTCCGAGGTCTCCGATCACCCTCACGGTAATGCCGATGCTGGTGGCCACAAGGCAGCCGCTTATGAAGAGCGCCGGGATGAGCTCGATTCCGAAAACATAATGCGAAACCCAGAACCCGAGGAGCGCGGGCGCAAGTATGCCTGTCAGGGCAACAGATATTGCCTGCCCGCCGACCTTGAGCACCTGTCTCACATCGGTTTCAAGGCCGACCTCGAAAAGGAGAAGCAATATCCCGATCTCCGCCAGGAGATAAAACGTCTCCTCGGGCGCGATGATGCCCAATAGGCTCGGCCCAATGAGTATGCCTGCTATGACCTCGCCAATGACGGACGGGAGCTTGAGATACGCGAAGACCTCGGCAAAGACCTTGGCGCAAAGGAAGAGCAAAAGCAGCTTTAGAAAAAATTCCGAGGCTTCCATTAAAATCTCCGTTTCTGGTTAAAGGACACGGGCCCGTTCAGGCCCCCTCTGCGCGAGCCGCCCCCTTGGAATGAGCTGGCTGCCGTTATTTTACCGGAACGAATTTTCTTGGGAATTCCCGGAACGCCCCCCTTAAAGTCCGTATTCCGGGCCGGATTAGCTTACGGCTCTTTAACTGCCGGGCTGGTTGACTGGGTGTTATCTGTATCTCGCATGGAATTTTATAATACCTTTTTGAGCAGGGCAACAAAAACAGGACTTATTTCGCCCGAAATCGTATTTGGCGAATATCAGAATAAACTCTCTCCCCGGTTCTCTCCCGCTACCCGAGTCATTTTTTCGAGAGTTCATTAAGGGTGCTCCTCAATTCATTTCTGCTCACAGATTGATTCGAGATGAATGAGTTCGAGGCGGTGGCCAGGGCATTTAATTATTCGGAAAAGTATGGGGCTGGTTACTTGAAATATATTCTATGACGAAGCTTTGGATGAATGGGAATGTGCTCTGGGAGGACGTCGGAGAAGAGAGAAGGTAGTATGATGCATTTAAAAGAACCAAAAGGGTTTCGTTATTTACTCTTTTTCATACTTCTCGATCTCTTCATCGCTCAGTCCGAAATAATGACCTATCTCGTGGAGAATGGTAAGGCGTATTTCTTCGACAAGCTCCTCTTCCGTAAAGCAGATTGACTCTATGTTGCTTTTGTAAAGCACAATCCTTTCGGGAAGCTGGCCGGATGCGCCGCCATACCACTCCTGCTCAAAACGGGATACGCCGTGAAAGAGCCCTAATAGCTCTTCGCGCGGGACCCCGGCGATTGCGGCGTCCTCTTCGGAAGGGTAATCCTCCACGACCATCACGACATTTTCCATCCGCCTCCTGAACTCGACGGGAAGGCCGTCCAGCACGTGAGCGGCAATCGTCCTGAAGTCCGATTCTTTTACCCTGTAAGCCATAACAGTTAATTTATTATTCTTAGATGCGGAATTCAAATGGAAATGGAAGGTACATTCCGGGAGAAACGGCGGAGAAGATTAGGAACGGAGTGGAAAATGAAATGGTGGGCGGTGCCCACCCTACCCCGGCTGCCGATAATTTCAACCCAACATTTTTAAAGAACTGTCGCTACCTGACGCAAAATTCACAAAAATCTGGCGGAGGGTGAGGGACTCGAACCCCCAAGGGCGTTAGCCCGCCGGTTTTCAAGACCGGTGACTTACCATTAGCCTAACCCTCCGGATATGTTGGCGAGGTGGTGCTGGAAAGGTTTTGAAGCTGGTTTTACTTTTATTTATCATTTCTGAGTAGTTTGAGATTCTTCGCTACGCTCAGAATGACAGAAAACTTTCTTATAAATTAACTCTTTTTGACTATCTTTTCAAGGCCCCCCATGTAGGCCCTGAGGGCCTCGGGCACGATGACGCTTCCGTCCTCCTGCTGGTAGTTTTCAAGTATCGCGACGAGGGTCCGGCCCACCGCAAGGCCGCTCCCGTTAAGCGTGTGCACGAACCTGGGCTTCCCGCCCTTTGGCCTGAAGCGTATGTTCGCCCTCCTAGCCTGGAAGTCCTCGAAATTCGAGCAGCTCGAAATCTCCCTGTATTTGCCCTGTCCGGGAAGCCACACCTCAAGGTCGTAGGTCTTGGCCGACGCAAAACCCATGTCGCCGGTGCAGAGCGTGACCACCCTGTAGGCGAGGCCGAGCCTCTTAAGCACCTCTTCGGCATTCCCGGTAAGGCGCTCAAGCTGGTCATACGAAGAATCCGGGTGCGAGAACTTCACAAGTTCTACCTTTTCGAACTGGTGCTGGCGTATGAGCCCCTTTACGTCTTTCCCGTAGGAGCCTGCTTCGCTCCTGAAGCAGGGGGTGTAGGCGGCGTAGCTTATGGGAAGCCGCTCTTCCTCGATTATCTCGTCATAGTATATGTTCGTTACCGGGACCTCGGCAGTGGGGATGAGGAAGTGGTCCGAGCCCTCCACCTTGAAGAGGTCTTCCCTGAACTTGGGAAGCTGGCCCGTGCCGAGTAAGGCCGCGCTTTTGACCATGAAGGGCGGAAGCACCTCCGTATATCCGTGCTCCCTCGTATGGAGGTCTAGCATGAAATTGATGAGCGCCCTCTCAAGGAGCGCGCCCGCGCCCACGAGGAGCGAGAACCGCGCCCCGGATATCTTCCCGGCCCGCTCGAAATCGAGTATGCCGAGGGCCTCTCCGATTTCAGTATGCTCAACAGGGGAGAATTTGAAATCCGGCTGCTCGCCCCACGACCTTATGACCGGGTTATCGGTCGAGTCCTTTCCAACGGGCACGGAAGAGTGCGGCACGTTCGGGACTTCCAGAAGGAATTTATTAAGCTCCTCATCGACCCCTGTTGCCTCTGTCTCAAGGGCCTTGAGCTTCGCGCCTTCCTCCTGCATTTCGGCCACAAGATGGGATGCGTCCTTCTTCTCCCTCTTGAGCCTCCCGACCTCCTCGGAGACGGCGTTCCTCCTGGCCCGCAGGGCCTCTGCCTCTGTAAGGAGCTTCCTCCTACGAGAATCGAGCTCCCTGAAGCCTGAAAGGTCTACGGCGCCCCCTCTTGTCTTGAGCCTCTTTTCGACCTCTTCGAGGTTATCCCTCAGAAACTTTACATCGAGCACTTTTCGTTTCCTCTGCGTCTAACCGTTTATTTTGGCTGTGCCCGTGAAATCTTCCGATTCCCGGACGCGGCGATTATAAGCTAATCCCCTTCCTTTTTCCACCTTTTGAAGAGGCTGTTCTCGATTCCGAGGACGTCCAGCACCTTTCCGGCGACGAAATCGACCATCTCTTCGATGCCGGCGGGCTTGTGATAGAAGGCGGGCATGGCAGGAAGGATAATCGCCCCGGCTTCCGAGAGCCTGAGCATATTCTGGAGATGGATGGTGCTCAAGGGCGTCTCCCTGGGGACGAGCACAAGTGGCCGCCTCTCTTTAAGCATGCAGTCCGCCGCCCGCTCGATGATATTTCCGGAGATGCCGGCGGCTATCCTTGCGAGAGTGCCCATTGAGCACGGGCAGACGATCATGGCCTTTACAAGGGATGAGCCACTTGCGGCAGAGGCGGCTAGGTCTTTATGGGGGACGAGCCTCAAGCGCCCCTTGAAGGGCCGCCCGTACCCTTTGAGGAAATCGCGTATCCGCTCCGGCGCATCCGCCTCAGAGCACTCTATCCCCAGCTCCTCCTTGAGGATAATAAAACCCGAAGGGGAGATGACGAGTTCCACGTCATCTCCCCTTGAAAGAAGCTCGCCCGCTATCTTAAGCCCGTACGCGGCGCCGCTTGCCCCTGTAAGGGCCAACAGATATCCAGCCAATCTTCCACTTCCCTTCGTGCCGCCGGGGCTCCTATTTTCGCGGCTTCACAATAACGTAAATCGTATTCCCGCCCCTCTCGACGAGGAAAAGGACTATGTCGTTCTTCTCCGCCTCATTAAGCGCCCTGCTGTAATCTGCCATGCTCCTTATGGGCTTCCTGTCTATTTCCTTAATGAGGTCTCCCCTCTTCAAGCCCGCCTCGGCTGCTGCGCTGTCGGGCTTGACCGAGTTTATAATGACACCGTCCGTCTCCTTTTTGCCGAGGCGCTTGGCTATCTCGGGGGTTATGGGCTGCGCGGATATCCCGAGCCTCTTATCAGGAGAGCCGTTATCCTGGTTTGCCGCAGGCTCGGTGATCTCCTCGTCCACCTTGATCCCCACCTTTATGAAGAAGACCCGCTCCTTGCCGTCCCGGAGGACCTTCACTTCCGCGTTCTTGCCGGGGGGAGTGGTGGCGACCACCCTCGGCAGGTCGCTAAGTTCATTCACCTGCCTGCCGTCAAAGGATATGATGATATCCCCGGCCTTTAAGCCCGCCTGGTCCGCCGGCTCGTTGGCGTTTACCGACGAGATTAGCACTCCCCTCGCCTCCTTGACCCCGAACGATTTGGCGAGCTCCGGGGTAAGCTCCTGAATGCTTACACCTATCCAGCCTCGGGTCACCTTGCCTGTTTCCTTCAGCTGCAGGAGCACTTCCTTTACCATGTTAATGGGTGTAGCGAAGCCGATGCCCTGGCCGCCTGCCACTATCGCGGTATTTACGCCCACGACCTCGCCCTTCATGTTGAAAAGCGGGCCGCCGGAGTTGCCGGGGTTGATGGATGCGTCGGTCTGGAGGAAATTATCGTACGGGCCCGCACCGATTACCCTCCCCTTCTGGCTTACTATGCCTGCTGTCACCGTACCGCCGAGGCCGAAGGGGTTTCCGATTGCGAGCACCCACTCACCTATCTGAAGCCTGTCCGAGTCGCCCATGACCGCAATGGGGAGGCTCTCCTCCGGCTTTATCTTTATGAGGGCTATATCGAGCTTCTGGTCCTGCCCCACCACCGTCGCCTTGTATTCCTTCTTGTCCTCGGAGAGCGTGACGATTATCTCGGTCGCGTTCTCTATGACGTGGAAGTTGGTGAGTATGTAGCCTTCTGCGTTGAGTACGAAGCCCGAGCCCAGGCTCTGGCGCTTCATCTCCCCTCCGGGCGGCTCTTCAAAGAACCTCCTGAAGTCGTCGCCGAAAAATTCCTCGAAGGGGCCCCTGAACTCGGGAAACGGCATTGTGGGCCTCTCCTGCATAACCTGGGTGGTGGATATGTTCACGACCACGGGAGAGAGCTTTCTTGCGAGCTCCACGAAGTTGTTTGGCACGGCCCCGGTCACCTGCGGGCTCGAATCCGCGTCCTGCCAGAAGTTCTGGGCCGTGGTGGTGTTCGTCATATCGAAACGGGCCGTGATCATCACGCCCGCGACTACCGAGATAATCGCCACAAGCACGATGGTCTTGAGCCCGAAGCCTTTTCTTTTTTGGTTCATTGTGCTCCTGTCGAAAATATTGGGGGTTTTTCTATTCGGCCCGCCAGGATAAGCTGCAAAGCCCGGGGCTTATGACGTCAGTTTCACGTACCAGAGGCGAAGCTCATGGAGGACCTCGTCAATGAGCTTCGCTTCTTCCTCGGTGAGATTTCCGTTCGTCTTTTCCTTCAAGAGCGCGATAAGCTCGATCGTCTGCTTCGCTATTTCCGGCTCTTTCTCTGTCTTTTTTGTCACAGGGTTTTCGACAAGGCCGAGGTTCATGAGGGCAGAGGTCGAGAGCGAGAGTATGAAGGCGGAGAAATCCAGGGCCGGGAGCGGACCGGACTTTTTCCCGCCGCCCTCAGGACCTTCTTTCTTATGTTCTTCGTTTTTTTCGTTCCGTTCCATTTTAGCAGCGCCTTTTTACTGCACTTTTATCCTGATGTTCCCGGGTCCGGTCTCTTTCGGCTTGGGGACGGTTATCTTCAGTATACCGTCCTGGAAGTTCGCCTTGATATCCTTGCTGTCTACCGCGTAAGGAAGACTGAAGGCCCTCTGGAAACTGCCGTAAAACCTTTCCATCCTGAAGTAGTTCTCCTCCTTCAGGTTCTTTTCGAACTTCCTTTCCCCCTTGAGTGAAAGCGTATTTTCACTCACCTCGACGCTCACGCTTTCGGACTCCACCCCGGGGAGCTCAGCCTTGAGCACCAGGAAATCCTCGGTCTCGTATATGTCCACAGGGGGATACCAGTGGTTACCCCCGGAAGTCTTGTATTTGAGGAGCGTTTCGTCGAATATGCGGCTCATCCTCTCCTGGAGAAAGAGGAGGTCCTTGAAGGGGTCTTTCTTTTTAAGGGCCACGGAAGCACCTCGGTTATAGCCCGGAGCTGACCGGCAAGAAAAAAACTCGTAAGTCTTAATTTATTTCATAATCAGGCATTTGTCAAGGATACAGACGGGCTGAAAACCGCTCTCAGGTGCGCCAGGCAGCCCTCCGTTCCACTGGCTCGGCTCCGGTTGCGCTGCCGTCCTTTTTAAGGACGAGCCTGTTGTCCCGGTAGTCTATTAGGACCCTGTCGCCCTCGCCGAACTCGCCTTCGAGGAACTTAAGGGCAAGCGCGTCCTGGACCTCCTTCTGGAGGAGCCTCTTAAGGGAACGGGCCCCGTAGACCGGGTCGTAGCCCTTGTCCGCAAAATACTCCCTGGCCGCCGGGGTAAGCTCAAGCTCTATGTTCTTGTCCCGGAGTATCCTCTGAAGGCCCAGTATCTGTATCTCCACAATGGACTTCATGTGCTCCCTGGTAAGGGGGTGGAATATGATGATGTCGTCAATCCTGTTCAGGAACTCGGGCTTGAAGGTCACCCGGAGCACCTCCATGACCCTCTTCCTTATCTCCTCGTACTCGGATTCCCCGAGCTCGGTTATGTACTGGCTCCCGATGTTCGAGGTCATTATTATGACCGTGTTCTTGAAGTCCACGGTCCTGCCGTGGCCGTCAGTAAGCCTGCCGTCGTCGAGTATCTGGAGGAGGAGGTTGAAGACCTCGGGGTGCGCCTTCTCTATCTCGTCGAAGAGTATGACCGAATAAGGCCTTCTCCTTACGGCCTCGGTAAGGTATCCGCCTTCCTCGTAGCCGACGTATCCCGGGGGCGCGCCTATGAGACGTGCTATGGAGTGCTTTTCCATGAACTCGCTCATGTCAATCCGTATCATGGCCCGCTCGTCATCAAAGAGGAACTCAGCCAGGGCCCTTGCCGTCTCGGTCTTGCCGACGCCCGTGGGCCCGAGGAATATGAACGAGCCGATCGGCCTCATTACGTCCTGGAGGCCCGCCCTGGCCCTCCTTACCGCGTCGGATACGGACTTCAAGGCCGCGTCCTGGCCGACGACCCTCCTTCTAAGCCCCTCCTCCATCTTGAGGAGCTTCTCCTTTTCGGCCTCCATCATCCGGGCGACCGGTATCCCCGTCCACCTGGAGACGACCTCGGCTATGTCCTCGGCGCCGACCTCCTCCTTAAGCATCTTCTGGCCGTCCTGGAGTTTCGAGAGCTCGGCCTGGTCGGCCTCGAGCTGCTTCTGGAGCTCGGAGAGCCTGCCGTATTTAAGCTCCGCCGCCTTCCCGAGCTCGCCTGTTCTCTCGGCCTGGGCTGCCTGGATCTTCACTTCCTCTACCTTCTTCCTCGTCTCGCGGATCCGGCCTATGATTTCCTTCTCTCGCTGCCAGTGTGCCTTGAGGAAAATACTCTCCTCCTTGAGCCCCGAAAGCTCCTTCTCTATCTTCTCAAGCCTTTCAAGGGAAGCCCTGTCGGTCTCCTTGGAAAGGGCCTGCTTCTCTATCTCGAGCTGGATGATCTTTCTCTGGATGGCGTCTATCTCCGTGGGCATGGAGTCTATCTCTATCCGGAGGCGCGAGGCGGCCTCGTCCACGAGGTCAATGGCCTTGTCCGGCAGGAACCTGTCAGTTATGTACCTGTTCGAGAGGACGGCGGCGGCTATTATGGCGGGGTCGGCTATCCTTACGCCGTGATGTATCTCATAGCGCTCCTTTAGCCCCCTCAAGATGGCTATGGTGTCCTCGACGCTTGGCTCCTTTACCTGCACGGGCTGGAACCGCCTCTCTAAAGCCGCGTCCTTCTCTATGTACTTCCTGTACTCGTCAAGGGTGGTCGCGCCCACGCACCGTAGCTCGCCCCTGGCAAGCGCCGGCTTCAGCATGTTGGATGCGTCCATCGCCCCCTCTGCCGCGCCCGCGCCGACGAGCGTGTGGAGCTCGTCGATAAAGAGTATTATCTCGCCCTGCGACTCGGTTATCTCGCGAAGAAGCGCCTTCAATCTATCCTCGAACTCGCCCCTGTACTTTGTCCCGGCTATAAGGGAGCCGAGGTCAAGGGCGAGTAGCCTCTTGTTCTTCAAGGTCTCTGGCACATCCCCTGCGACTATCCTCTGGGCGAGCCCTTCGACTATCGCGGTCTTCCCTACCCCGGCCTCTCCTATAAGGACCGGGTTGTTCTTGGTCCTTCTCGAGAGGACCTGGATGACGCGCCGTATCTCCTCGTCCCTGCCTATCACGGGGTCGAGCTTATTGGAGCGCGCAAGCTCGACAAGGTCCCGGGTGTATTTGGAGACGGCCTGGTACTTCTCCTCGGGCATCTGGTCGGTTACGCGCTGGGTCCCCCTTATGGAGCTGAGGGCCTTTGTTATGGAGTCCCTTGTCGCCCCGTGGGAGGCGAGTATCCGGGAAGCCTCGCCCGTCCTCTCTCCGGCTATGGCCAGAAATATATGCTCGACGGAGACGAACTCGTCCTTCATCTCCCTCGCCTCTTTCATGGCGCCGTCGAGGACGGCCTTGAGCCTCTGCGAAAGATAGACCTCGCCGCCTGCGCCGTAGACCTTAGGGAAGCGCTTCATGGCGTCCTCGAGCTGGCCCTTCAAAAGCCTCGTGTTTACGCCTATCCTCTGGAGGAGAGGAGGCACTATTCCGCCCTCCTGCGAAAGGAGCGAGAGGAGAAGGTGCTCGGGGGCCACCTCCTGCTGCTCCATAGATTCAGCAACGCGCTGCGCATCCTGCAGGGCTTCCTGCGATTTTATCGTGAACCTGTCGAGCCTCATGGCCTCCGCTCCTTTTTACCTCCCCATCGGGGAAAGGTATTCTACTCCGGGCCTCTCCGGTCAATTCCATTATAATGTAGGCACGCCCCTCTGATTTGTCAAGAAAGAGGCGGGTTTACAGGACGACCGCCTCCGGGAGGGCTATTGCCTTTTTAACCGCGATGTCTTATCATCCCATCTCATGATAGGCGAAATACTCAGCAAGACTGAATCAGAGGCCTCTCTTACGCTCGCCTCTCTCGGCTATGCCGACGGCAGCGGCGCGCTCAGGAACCTTAAGATCCTTTCAGGAAGCCCGCTCTCGGCCCGCCTGGATGCGGTCGTTAAACTATCCCTTGAGGCGCCCTCGCCTGACGCGGCCCTCAATAACCTCGAAGGCGTAGTCTCGGGCTCCGGAGAAAGCGTAAGCTCGCTCTCGGATAAGGAGATTGGGGAGCTCCTCTTCATCTGCGGCTCGTCTTCCTTCCTCTCGGGCATCCTGGCCCGGAACCCCGATTATGCCGGATGGCTCTTCAGGGAAGCCCTCGGGCTTCCTCGCGATGCGGAATCGCTCAGGATGGAAATAGAAAAGAGGACCCGCGGGCTTGAATCCGTCGAGGAGGCCTCAAGGGAGATACGCCTTTTTAAGCAGAAGGAATATCTCCGGATAGGCTCAAGGGACCTTTTAAGGGTAGCGGATTTGAAGGAGACGACAAGGGAGCTTTCCGACCTCGCTTCCGCGTGCCTCGAAGCGGCCGTGGCCTTCTCCATTAAGCTCCACAAAAGGACTTACGGCGCCCCGTTATACGAGGACGCTGAGGGCGTAAAGAAGGAGGCCGGGTTCGTTGTCATAGGCATGGGGAAGCTCGGGGGCCGGGAGCTCAACTTCTCATCTGATATAGACATACTCTACATATACTCATCCGACAAGGGCGAGACCGCCGGGGTCGAGGGCAAGCCCGGCTCCGTCATAAGCCTCCATGCCTTCTTCGTCAAGGTCTCGATGCTCGTCACCAAGCTCATATCCAATGTGACCGACGAGGGGTTCGCCTTCAGGGTTGACCTCGACCTCCGGCCCGAGGGCCGTAGCGGCGATATCGCGAATTCCCTAAGGAGCGCCGAGGTCTACTACGAGTCCTGGGGCCAGCCCTGGGAGCGCGCGGCCATGATAAAAGCAAGGCCGGTAGCGGGCTTTATCGAGCTCGGGGAGGAGTTCCTCTCCATGATAAGGCCGTTTGTCTACAGGAAGTACCTGGACTTCACGGCCATCGATGAAATCAAGACCATGAAGGAGAAGATAGACTTAAGCCTCCTTCGGCGGAACCCTGACGCGGTTGACGTGAAGCTCGGAGCGGGCGGAATACGCGAGATAGAGTTCTTCTGCCAGGCACTTCAGCTCATACACGCCGGAAAGGACCCGCTCATAAGGGAGAGGAATACGCTAAACGCGCTTCTGAAGCTCAAGGAGCATAATTACGTCCGGGGCGATGAGGCGGAGCGCCTCTCGGCCGGGTACTCGTTTCTTCGGGACCTCGAGCACAGGATCCAGATAATCGAGGGGAGGCAGAGCCAGGCCATACCGGCAAGTGAGGCCGCCCTCGAAAGGCTCGCCCGGATGATGGGTTTCCGCGGCTCGCAAAATGAAAAGGCCGCAAGCCACTTCTGGGACGAATACAGGAGAGTGACCTCGGGCGTGCACGAGGTCTTCAGGTCTCTATTCTACAGGTCCGGCGAGGCCCCGGAGGTCCCGGAGGAGGTGAAGATCCTCTTTACTGCCGACCTCCCGGAGGAAGAAGCGCAATCAAGGCTACGCGCCCTCGGTTTCTGCGACCCTGCGGCCGCTTACGCGAATCTGAAGCTTCTCCGGGACGGCCCGCCCTTTGCCCGCCTGTCTTCCAGGGCGCGCCTCATGCTGCAGAGGCTCGCCCCCATGTTCCTCCAGAGGGCAGCCGGCTCGCCCGACCCGGACAAGAGCCTCGCCCACCTTGAAAGGTTCATATCGTCCGTGGGCGCCCGGACCACTTTCTATTCGCTCCTCTACGAAAACCCCCGCGTGCTCGAGGAGCTCATGAGACTTTTCGGCACGAGCGTCTTCCTTTCGCGGGACCTTATAGAGCACCCTGAAAGCCTCGACATACTCCTCTCAAACGAGCTCTCCATACCCTACAAGAGGCGCGAGGAGATAGCGGGCGCTTTCCTCTCCGAGGCGGCGTCTGGCAAGGAGTACGAGGATGTGCTCGACGGACTCCGGAGGCTGAAGAGCCAGGAGCTTTTCAGGATAGGCCTTAACGACGTCGGCGGAGCTCTAACGCCCAGGCAGGTCTCCAGCCAGATATCGTTCATAGCCGAGGCGGCGCTCGATGCGGCGCTAAAGATAGCGGCGGGAAGCTTAAGGGAGCGCTACGGGGACCCCCCCGAGTCCGGCAGGTTCGCGGTCATCGGCATGGGGAAGCTCGGCGGCCGGGAGCTCATCTACGGCTCCGACCTGGATATCGTCTTCGTCTACTCGGGAAATTCCCAGGACAGGACCAGCGGGCCGAAGGATATATCCCTTCATGAATACTACGTTAAGCTTGGGCAGAGGATGATAAGCGCTTTGACGCTTCGCACGCGGGAGGGCTTCGTCTTCAACGTGGACGCCAGGCTCAGGCCCTCCGGGAGCGCGGGTCCCCTGGTAGTATCAGAAGAGGCGCTCTACAAATACCACTCCGGCCCGACGCTCGTATGGGAGAGGCAGGCGCTTACCAGGGCCCGCGCCGTTGCCGGGGACCTCGAATTCGGCCGCGGCATCGTCTCCGGCCTCTGGGAGGTCCTCTATTCCAAGCCTCTCACCGGGGCCGATATCGAAGAGATGCTCCGGATAAGGAAAAGGATGGAGGTTGAAATTGCCAAGGAGGACGCGGGACGGTATAATCTCAAGACCGGGGCAGGCGGCATAGTGGACGTAGAATTCCTGGTGCAGGCGCTTCAGTTGAGATACGGCTCTGAAAAAAACGCCCTCAGGACCCCTTATACTCAAAAGGCGCTCCTCAGGCTTAAACGGGGAGGATTCATCCCGGAAGACGACTTCCGTTTCCTCTCGGGCGCCTGGTCTTTCATGCGGCTCATAGAGACAAGGCAGCGGATAGTCCACGACAGGCCCGAGGGCTACCTCGTTAGGGGCTCGGAGGAGCTTACGACGCTTGCAAGAAGGACTGGCTATTCCGGCTCGGATGCCGCGGAAAGGCTCCTAAAGGATTACGCCCGCATTGCCGAAAGGGTAAGGGATTCCTATTCAAAGAGCCTTGAAGGGCTTAAGACGGCCCCTCCCCCTCGACGGGACGGGAAGGACGGTTGACGGATGAAAAGCGAACTGGGCAGTATCGGGCTTCCACGGCTCCTGCACCTCATATATCTTAAACAGGACGAGACCGCGGTCCTAGACATCATGAAAGAGCCCGTAAAGAAGCGCTTCTTCTTCAGGCGGGGCCTTCCTGTGGCGGCGAGCTCGAACGTGCTTGGAGAGGTTCTGGGAAGGCTCCTCATGCATGAGGGGATAATATCCGAGAAGGAGTACGAGGGGTCGCTCGAAGCTGTCCTCCGGGAGCGGAAGCGCCACGGCGAGGTGCTTATCTCCATGGGGCTCCTTACGAAGGAAAAGCTTGAAGAGTTCCTGCGTCTTCAGCTCAAGAGGAGGCTCCTTAAGGTATTCGACTGGGAGGAGGGCTCCTACAGGTATGTGAAGGCGCCTATCCCGGAAGGGCTTCCCGATAATCCGCTCCATCCTGCGGAACTCATACTGGAGGGCATAAGCCTCGGCTTCTACCCGGTATCGAACATAAAAAAAGAGCTCGGGTCTTACATGGACAAGCGGCTCTCCCTCCATGAGGGCGAGGGCCCGTACAAGCTTGAAGACTTCCGTTTCAACCTGCAGGAGATGCGGTTCATAGAGACGCTCTACGGGGGCGGCACGCTCGAGGAAGCGCTCGGCTCATCTGACCTCCTTCGCCACCGCGCCCTGTCCATCGCCCTCGCGCTTGTAATGACCGGGCTCCTCAAAGAGAGCGGCGGGTCAACTGACGGGACTTACGAGCTCAAGGAATCGGCCCCGGAGGCCCGAGCGCCCGAGGCGCAGGTAGATTCCCAGCTCAATGCCGAGCTCCTTTTCATGCGCGCCAAGGCCGCCCTCCAGAAAAAGGACTTCCGCTCCGCCATCAACATGCTGAAGGACATAACCACCATCTCGCCAGGCGAGGGCGAATACTGGGCCGCGCTCGGCTGGGCCATTTATAACGACGACCCCGGAAGGATTGCCGAGGCCGAGAGGCTTCTCAAGGACTCCATAGACCTCAATAACGACCTGGACGGCGCATGGCTCTACCTCGGAAAGGTCTTTCTCGCCCAGGGGCGTACCGAAGAGGCCGGAAAGGCGTTCTCAACCGCCATCTCAAAGAACCCCTGGAACACCGAGGCGCTCTCCGGGCTTAAAAGGCTAACGCTAAACAGCCGGGCGCCCCAGGGGGCCGGGCCATTCGCGGGCTTCCCGCCAGAGCCGCCCCTTTCAGGGGCAGAGGCCAGTTCACTCGAATCCCTCGTCAAGGCCGTAAGAAAGCACTCGGGCCCCGTGCTCCTTACCGGAGAGCCGGGAGCCGGGAAGACCACCGTGCTCCTTGAACTCCTTAAAAGGGTTTCACAGGACAAGGTCCTTGCCGCGCTCGTACTGAGGCCGTCGGCAAAGGAGCTCGATTTTGTTAAGGAGCTTAACTCCGAGCTGGGCTCGAATAGCGATGCCCGGACCGTAAAGGACCAGCTCCTCAATCTCGGGATGCGGGTTTCCCAGAATAAGATCCAGGGCGGGCAGAGCCTCGTTATAATAGACGGCGCGGACTCTCTTTCACCCGGCTGCCTTAAGCTCGTCCAGTATCTTACAAGGCTCAAGACCCTGCAGATTATCCTTTCTGCCGGGCCTGGCCTGGCAGAAAGGCTCAAGGACCCCGCCTTCAAGGAGCTCGACGAGAGGCTCTCTACCCGGATCATGACAGGCGGGATGACCTCCGAGGAGACCGCCCTCCTTATAGAATCGCGGGCGAAATCAGCAAAGGGCGAGGCAGCTGTCCGCGTCGCCCTCTCAGCACCTGACCCGGGCGAGATATTCGAGAAGACCGGCGGCATTCCCGGAGCCGCACTGAGAGAGGCGGCGGCCGTTTTCGAGAGGACTGTCCCCAGGGCCGCTGGACAGACCGGGACCGCGCTCCGCGAGGCCGTTCCAGTTGAACCGGGCCCCGAGGCAACCGCGGGGGTATTGCCGGAAGCTGTTGAGAGGGGGCCTCAGAAGCCTGAGCTAATAGAGCTCATGGAATACGAGCACGTCCTTGAGCCGGCGGCCCCGGAACCCTTTAATGAGGCCTCGTCTAAAGCCGCTCCTCCTGAAAAGGCAGCGGAGGTCCCGGCGCCCACCGTATCCTCCTCGCCGGGGAATAAGTCCGCTCAACTATCGGCTCCAGAGAAACCCCTTCCCAGGGAAGAGGCAACGGGCCAAAAGGAGACCACTGTAAAGAGCGTGCCCTCCAAAAAAGGCGCATCGAGCGCTATACTCTGGATAATACTCCTCCTCGTTGCCGCAATTGCCGCCGGCTATTTCATATGGACCCTCTGGTCAAAAGACGCGGTGGAAAAAGAGGAGCCGATTGCCTTACCGGCCCCGATCGAGAAAAAGTTCCCTGGGCCGCAGGGCGGGCCTGTTCAGGCCGGTTTTGAAAAAGACCTTCACGGGGATGCCACCCAGACAAGTCCCATTCATGCGGAAACCCCGGACCAGTCCCTTGACACGGCGCCTCAGGATGGTGAATAGTTGAATAGGTGCGCGTTTCGCCTTTTTTGCCGCATTTAAAATCAATCGGTTTCGCGGATATAGGGGTAATATGGCTGAAAAAGGCGTTTTCGAGGAGGTGCTTCTGGCCCTTGAGAAGGCGAACAGGCATCTCAATCTCCCCAGGTCTATATACGAAAGGCTCCGGAATCCGAAGCGTTCCCTTATCGTCTCGGTCCCTGTAGAGATGGACGACGGCTCGGTAGCGAACTTCACGGGCTACAGGGTGCAGTACGATTTCGCGAGGGGGCCCGCAAAGGGCGGGGTCCGCTACCACCCGAAGGTCAATCTTGACGAGATTACCGCGCTCGCGGCGCTCATGACCTGGAAATGCGCGCTGGTTGACATCCCCTTTGGCGGCGCAAAAGGCGGAGTTGCCTGCGACCCGACGGGCATGAGCAGGCGCGAGCTCGAAAGGCTCACGAGGAGATACACCTATGAGATCGGCCTCCTCATAGGCCCGGAATCCGACATACCCGCGCCGGACGTCTATACGGACGAGCAGGTCATGGCGTGGATGATGGACACCTATTCCATGATGAAGGGGTACTCGGTCCCCGGGGTCGTGACAGGTAAGCCCGTTAGCCTCGGCGGCTCGCTCGGAAGGAGCAAGGCTACGTCCTCCGGTCTCGTGACCACGGTCTTCGAGGCCCTTAAGCACCTGGGCATGCAGACCGAGGGCCTGACCGCGATCGTGCTCGGCTTCGGGAAGGTCGGCTTTAACGCTGCCGCCATACTCGAGGAGGCCGGCGCGAGGATAATCGGGGTAGCCGACTCAAAGGGGGCGGTCTACAACCCGCAGGGGCTCGATATAAAGGAGCTCGTCCGGCATAAACGCGCTTCCGACACGGTGCAGGGCTTCAGGGGCTCTGAGGACCTTGCTGTCGACGAGCTTATATCGTTAGAGACGGACCTCCTCGTACCCGCCGCGCTTGAAGGCCAGATAAACGCCTCTAACGCGCACCTCGTCAAAACGAAGATACTCGCCGAGGGCGCGAATACCCCCCTTACGGCAGAAGCTGACGAGCTCCTCAATTCAAAGGGAGTATTCATCATCCCCGACATCCTCGCTAACGCAGGAGGCGTGGTGGTCTCTTATTTCGAATGGGTACAGGGCCTGCAGAGGTTCTTCTGGGACGAAGCAGAGGTTGATTCGCGCCTTTCCGCCGTAATGAAAAAGGCATTCCACGAGGTGCTTTCCCTTTCAAGGGACAAGGGGATGGACATGAGGACCGCCGCCATGGTCCTGGGGGTCAAAAGGGTGGCGGACGCGGTCCAGATAAGGGGTCTATTTCCCTGACCATAGGGGCTTCAGAAGGCCTTTATTGGGCGGATCCGATGGCTGGACACCCTCTTTCCACACTTAACTACCTGATAAATTTTTGTTTTTTGAGGTATATAAATTTCTTTTCACCTGCCCTTCAAAACCCTTGAAATCACCCTTCCACTCTGATAAATTGGCTCCCTACGAAAAGGCCCCAGTTATCAACATCTGTGAATAACCCTGTGAATATCTTCCGGCGGTAGAGCAATCGTTCTGGCCTCGTTTGCCCCTCTTTCTTACAGAGCTGCCGGAACCCGTGGTGCAAATGGATTCCGAAGCTATCTGGAAAAACTGCCTCAAATCGATTGAGACCCATGTAAGCCCTCAGCACATTGCCACATGGTTCAAGCCCATAAGGGTGCTGGGCGGAAGCTCTTCCCACATCGAGCTCGAGGTGCCGAACCGTTTCTTTCTCGAGTGGATAAAGGAGCACTATCTCGTCCTCCTGGAAGATGTACTCCGGAAGGTGTCGAAGAAAGGCCTTGAGCTTGCCTGGTCTGTAAGTGACGAGCCCCAGGCCGTTGCCACCAGGAAAAAGGAAAAGGAAAGCGGCAAGGCCCCCAGGCAGACAGGTTCGACCCTCAACGGCAAGTACACCTTCGAGAACTTCGTAGTGGGCAAGGCCAACGAGTTCGCGCACGCGGCCTGCTCTGCCGCCGCCGGGAACCTCGGGAGCAAGTACAATCCCCTTTTCATTTACGGCTGCGTGGGTCTCGGAAAGACCCACCTCCTCCAGGCAATAGGCCACAAGGTCCTCGCCCTGAACCCCAGCGCAAAAGTCTGCTATTACACCTCCGAGCGCTTCGTAAACGACTTCATAAACTATGTAAGCCGCCAAAAGATGAGCGAGTTCAGGAGCAGGTTCAGGAACGTCGACGTCCTCCTTATCGACGACATCCAGTTCTGGGCCGGTAAGGAAGGCACGCAGGAGGAGTTCTTCCACACATTCAACACCCTTTACGAAAACCACAAGCAGATAGTCGTGACGAGCGACAAGTTCCCGAAGGACCTGAACGGCCTCGAGGAGCGGCTCCGGTCGCGTTTCGAGTGGGGGCTTGTCGCGGATATCCAGCCGCCTGATACGGAAACCAAGATCGCGATACTCAGGAAAAAGGCGAAGGCCGAGGGCGTGCGCCTCCCGGACGACGTGGCAGGATGGCTCTCCGAGGTATGCGGCTCAAACGTAAGGGAGCTCGAGGGTTTCCTTAACAGGATAATCGCGGTATCGAGCCTTACGAACCGTGATATAGACCTCTCTATGGCCAGGGAGGCTCTTAAGAACCTCATAAAGGAGATGGAGGAGAAGGTCTTCACCATAGACGAAATCCAGAAGGCCGTCGCTTCGTTTTATGATATAAAGCCCTCGGAGCTTAAGAGCAAGAGAAGGCACCAGAATATCGCGCTACCGAGGCAGATAGCCATGTTCCTCGCGAGGGAGTACGGCGGCTTCTCTTACCCTGAAATAGGATCTTCTTTCGGAGGGAAGGACCACTCGACGGCCATACACGCTTGTAAGAAGATTGAAAAGGCGATAAAAGAGAACGGCGAGGTAAAGCAGGCCTTGCGTTCTTTAAAGCAGAACCTCGGCATAAGGTAGCTCGTTCAAGCTCTTGGGCGTTGTCCCAACAGCTTTATCAACACCCCGGGGGTTTTTTGTTGGTATGCCACCGCGTGGTGTTGGTAAGTAGGGGCCTTCTGTTGATGCATTTGCCGGGGCGGCAGAAGGTTAGCGGTGGCGTCTCTTTTACGAACAGTTGAGCGCCAGAGCTTAGTCTTTCCTTTCAAGGGCTTGGGCGTTTATCAACACATTAACAGGGCCTACTACTATCTACTACTCTCTAAGAGATTATAAAGAGATAGAATACAAATCCAAATACAGGAGAACAGGATGAAGTTCACTATCGGTAAGCCAGACTTCATAAAGGTGCTCCAGAGGATACAGGGCATCGTGGAAAAAAGGAACACCATGCCCATACTCGCGAACGTGCTCCTGGACGCCTCAAAGGGCAAGGTGACCATCATGGCTACCGACCTGGAGGTCTTCATCAGGGACGCGGCCCAGGCAGGCGTCTCAGAGGAAGGCTCCGTAACGGTGAACGCGAGGAAGGTCTTCGAGATAGCCAAGGAGCTCCCTGGCGACCAGATAGACGTATCGACCGGCAAGGACGACAAGCTTACGCTTAAGGCCGGAAAGGCAAGGTTCAACATCATGGGTCTTCCGGCAAAGGAGTTCCCCTCGTTCCCGGACCCGGAAGAGGGGTCGCTACAGCCGATAGACGGCGAGACCATGAGGAACATGATAGACAAGACCTCATTCGCGGTATCGACCGATGAGACGAGGTACAATATAAACGGCTTCCTTCTCGAAAGGGAGGACGGCAGGATAAAGATGGTCGCAACAGACGGGCACAGGCTTGCCCTCATTGTAAGCGAAGGCGACAATATAGCAAAAGGCCAGAAGGAAGGGGTGCTCCTTCCGCGAAAAGGCGTAATGGAGATGAAGAAGGTCCTCGATGAGAGGGAAGGGGACTTCTTCCTAGGCATAACCCAGAAGAACGCGGTCATGAAGAGGGACAATACCGTAATCACGGTACGCCTTCTTGAAGGCGAGTTCCCGGACTACAGGAGGGTCATCCCCAAGGACAATGACAAGGTGGTGAGAGCGAAAAGGGAAGACCTTCTTTCATCCCTCAAGAGGGTCTCCATACTCTCGACCGACAAGATAAAAGGGGTCAAGTTCAACTTCTCGAACTCGAAGCTGGTATTGTCGTCCTCAAGCCCAGAGATAGGGGAAGCCACCGAAGAGGTCGACATAAACTATTCGGAAGGCGATATAGATATAGCCTTCAACGCCCGCTATTTCATAGACGTGCTCGAGGCGCTTAAGGAAGAAGAGGTAAGGATAAACCTGAAGGACTCTCTTTCGCCGGGAATCATAAGGCCGGCCGGGGGCGAGGACTATACCTACATAATCATGCCCATGAGGCTCTGATGCGTACGTCCGCCCGGGAAGGAAGGCTTTTTTCCCGGAACGCCATACCGCAGACGACCAGGTTTTCCGGCTAGCTCCTTAACCGAAACCGCTTGACATTCAAGGACTCCCTGTGTCTAAATAGAGGTTTGACCAGGGCCATGCCCCGCTATTTACAGCACACAGCAGAACTAAAAAGAAAAGGGACACGCCATGCCGAAAAGGACATTTCAGCCGAGCAATAAAAGGAGACTCAGGACCCACGGGTTCCTTACGAGGATGGCCACAAAGGCCGGAAGGGCCGTAATAAAGAGGAGAAGGGCAAAGGGAAGGAAGCGCCTTTCAGTGACCGTAAGCTCCAGTAAGTAAGCCCGGCGTTCCATACTTAAGTTTGGGGTATCCGGATAACCGAGATAAAAAGGCGACCCGCCGCCGCTCGCTAAAAAAAACCGGCAGGTGAAGGGCGGTCGTTCATTCCTGGATTGAAAGCCATTGGTTTTCCGACCGGAATTAAAAAAGGGAGCCGGCCGGATGAAAGGAAAAGAAGGGTTTTCCTTTTCGAAGGAAGAACGGCTGCTCAGGCCCGAAGATTTTAAAAGGGTCCGGAAGAGCGGAAAAAGGCTCTCCACCAGGAGCTTTACCGTGTACCTTCTCCCGAACGGGCTCGGCACAAGAAGGCTCGGGATCGCGGTCAGCACCAAAACCGGAGGCGCTGTCAAAAGGAACAGGATAAAGAGGCTCCTCCGTGAGTTCTTCAGGCAGAACAAGGCGCTTTTCCCCGCCTCTACCGACATATTTATCTCGGTAAAAACCCTCGAGCACGCGGGCCGGCTCAAAGGCGTGGAGGAGGAACTTAAAAAGGCGCTCGGCCAGCCTGGGCCGGCTTCCGGATAGAAATGCTCAAGCAACCCCTCATATTCATTATTTCCCTTTACAAGACCCTTATTTCGCCGGTCCTTCCGCCCTCCTGCAGGTTCTACCCGAGCTGCTCGGAATACGCCAGAGCCTCAATAGAGGCCCACGGAGCCCTGAAGGGGTCGTACCTCGGCGCCAGAAGGCTTTTAAAGTGCCACCCATGGCACGAGGGCGGATATGACCCGGTGCCGCCCGCAAGGGAAAAACAACTGAACAGGACGCCACAGCATGGATAAGAAAGTCTGGATCGCCTTGATACTCTCGATGGCGGTGCTATTCTTCTACCCTTATTTCATACAGCAGTTCTACCCTGCCCAGGACGCTCAAAAGACAGCGGAGGAGGCAGCGGCTCCAACGGAGCAGCAGGCCCGGGAAGCGGCCCCGGCCCTGCCAGCGCCCCCGCCGGTTAAAGAGGTGCGGACGACAGTCGAGACCCCGCTCTTCAGTTCCGTCCTTTCAAGCAACGGCGGCAGCATAATTAGTTTCGAGCTCAAGAAATACAGCGAGGGGCTTCAAGACGGCCGCACCGTAAACGCCTCTGAGAAGGTCGGAAAGCGGAACTCGTTCGCTACGCGCCTTGAGATAAACGGGACTGTCGAGAATATAAGCTTCTTCCCCTCAACGGAGGCGGTCACAATAAATGAATCCCAGCAAGCTGAGCTCGTCTATAAAGGGACCTCCTCCACGGGCCTTATTATAGAGAAGAGTTATCTCTTCTCAAGCGACGCTTACCTCATAGATACCGGGCTCAAGGTCACGAACCCGACCGGCAGTACGATTTCCGTGAGGGCCGAGACGGTCCTCTTCGCGGACGTCTCGGGCAAGGACGACACGGGCTACCACCAGGGCCCCATAATAAGGACCGCGGACAAGCTCACAAGGCAGGACGAGGGCGACCCTGCCTCAACCGGGACCGGGCAGCTAAAGTGGCTAGGCCTGGAGGACAAGTATTTTCTCTCCGCGTTCATACCTCAGGCCGAGAAGCAGGTCTCGTGGTCTGCTGAGGCGCCCGCGCCCGGCCAGTCCAGGGCAGCGCTTCAGCTCCCCCTGACTCTCGCCCCGGGCGAGACGGCTTCATTCAGTTACGGCTCCTTCATCGGCCCCAAGGAGTACGACAGGCTCGTAAAGCAGGGCCTCGGCCTCGAGGAGTCGATAGAGTTCGGCTGGTTCGACTGGCTTGCGAAGCCTTCCCTGGTGATATTGAACTTCTTCAACAGGTTCCTCGGCAACTACGGGATCGCGATAATAGCGCTCACGTTCATAATAAAGATACTATTCTACCCGCTTACGAAAAAGAGCCTCAACTCCATGCGCGAGATGCAGAAGATGCAGCCCCAGCTCGCGGCGCTGAAGGAAAAGTACAAGAACGACAAGGAGAAGATGAACAAGGAGCTCATGGAGCTCTACAAGCGGAACAAGATAAACCCGCTCGGCGGCTGCCTGCCGATGATGCTCCAGATACCCGTGTTCATCGCGCTCTACGAGGTGCTCTATGTGGCGATAGAGCTCCGCCATGCCCCGTTCTTTTTCTGGATACAGGACCTTTCTGCCAAGGACCCGTATTACATAACCCCCATACTCATGGGCGCGACCATGTTCGTGCAGCAGAAGATGACGCCCACGGCAATGGACCCGGCGCAGCAGAAGATTATGATGTTCCTGCCGCTCATATTCACGTTCATGTTCCTGACTTTCCCGTCGGGGCTCGTGCTCTACTGGCTCGTAAACAACGTCCTTACCATAGGGCAGCAGTATTTCATATACAAGACCCCGGTCAAGGCCAGGGCCTGAGGGAAAGAGGAATAAGGAGTTCCGGGGAGGTCCGGACAAAGCCGAAGAGAAACCCCGGCCCCCAAGGGCCGGGGTTTTTTATTGAGCACGAAACCGATTCGATTCACCGCGGCGTTCCCCCCTGGAATCAAAGTGTTTGCATTTTTTCGGAAAAGGCCATGAAAGAAGGCATATCTGACACCATAGCAGCTGTAGCGACAGCCCCGGGGCCGGGCGGCATAGGGATTATAAGGATAAGCGGGCCGGATGCCCTTGCCGTGAGCCTTAAGCTTTTTAAGCCCGGAATTGACGGCTTGAAAGAGAGATATCTTCATTTCGGCCTCATAACCTCAGCCGAGGGCGAGCTCCTGGACAGGGGCTTCCTGGTCTTTATGAAGGGGCCCAGGTCCTATACCGGCGAAGACGTTGTGGAGCTACACTGCCACGGCGGGCCGATTCTTTTAAGGCAGGTACTATCTGCCGCGCTTTCAGCCGGCGCGCGGGCCGCGCTCCCCGGCGAGTTCACGAAGAGGGCTTTTCTCAACGGGAAGATGGACCTTGCCGAGGCAGAGGCGGTCTCAGACATAATAATGGCCGAAACAGGGCTGTCGCTTGCGGCCGCGCGCGGCAGGCTCGAGGGCGGGCTTTCAAGGAAGGTCGCGTCGATAAAAGGGCCGCTTGTTTCTCTTCTTGCGCGGCTGGAGGCTGAGCTGGATTTCCCGGGCGAGGAGGTGGATATCCTTTCTGATGGAGGGATGAGCGCTTCAATTTCAGCCGCAATGGAGGCGCTTCTGAAGATGCTCAAGACCTTTGACGAGGGCGCGGCGCTCCGCGAGGGCGTGAAGGCGATCATCCTCGGCAGGCCCAATGCTGGGAAATCGAGCCTCCTGAACGTGCTCCTTCAGGAGGACCGGGCCATAGTGACCGAGCTGCCCGGCACGACAAGGGACGTAATAGAAGTGGTCCTCAACATAAGGGGCATCCCCGTGATGCTCATGGACACGGCCGGACTCAGGGAGTCATGCGACCGCGCAGAGGAGATCGGCATAAGGCTCGCAAGGGAGAAGACCGCAGAGGCAGGGCTCGTCATTTATGTAGCCGACATGTCCGGCGCATTTGATGAAGACCTCGCCATACTCGAAGGGCTCTCCGGTAAAAAGGTCATTATCGCCGCGAACAAGAAAGACCTCCCGGCCGTAAAGGCAGAGGATGCGGAGAGGGCCTTTGCAGGAAGGCCCCTTGCCTTCATATCCGCGCTCAAGGAGGAAGGGATCGAGGAGCTTAGGGAACTCATCTTCAGGGAGGTGGCCGGGCACCCTGCGGGCGCACATTCCTCCCCGCCGGGCGAGCTGGTTGCCTCTGTCCGGCACAGGGACTGCCTTGAAAGGTCTTCCCGTGCGCTCAGGAGAGCCCGGGAGGCCGTTGGTTCGGGGCTCCCTAGGGAGTTCGTCGCGGCCGACATACGGGAGGCTATCGATTCGCTCGGGGCCATAACCGGCGAGACCACGCCGGATGACGTGCTCGAGATGATATTCAGCTCCTTCTGCATAGGAAAGTGAATTTTAAATACAAATAGAGACTCTGTCCTGCCGCAAGAGACTTGAATTGGCTTCCATCAGGGCTTTCACCGCAGCTGAAAGGAAATATGTCCATAGAATACATCTTAATAGGAGTAACTCTCCTTCTCATACTTTGTATATTCGCGAGCAAGGCTTCGAGCCTCCTCGGAGTGCCGTCGCTTCTGATATTCCTTTTGGTAGGGATGCTCGTAGGCTCGGACGGCCTTGGCATCCACTTCGACGACCCCGTGCTCACGCAGGCCATCGGGGTCGTGGCGCTCTCGTTCATACTTTTCTCGGGCGGTCTTGACACGAACTGGGAGAGCATTCGTCCGGTCCTCTGGAAAGGCATCGCCCTTTCAAGCGCCGGGGTGCTCGGAACCGCGCTCCTTGTGGGCTGGTTCGTCTCCGTGATCACGGATTTCAGTTTCCTTGAGGGACTCCTCCTTGGCGCGATCGTCTCCTCTACCGACGCCGCCGCGGTCTTCTCCATACTACGCTCAAGGAACGTGAGCCTTAGAAAACCCCTTAAGCCGCTCCTTGAGCTCGAGTCAGGCTCCAACGACCCCATGGCGGTATTCCTCACGATCGGAGTCATCGGGCTCATAATGACCCCCGGATTCAGGCTCGTGGACATGGTCCCGCTTTTTCTCCTGCAGGCGTCCATCGGCGCTGCCACCGGATACTTGATGGGCAGGGCCATGACCTATACCGTGAACAGGCTGCAGCTCGAATATGACGGGCTCTATCCGGTCCTCACCCTCTCCTTCGTGCTCCTCATCTACGGGGCATCGGCCGCCCTCGGAGGAAACGGCTTCCTTTCGGTCTACATAGCCGGTCTCGTAATGGGAAAGAGCGACTTCCTTAAGAGAAGGAGCATTTTGAGCTTCCACGACGGCCTTGCGTGGCTTATGCAGATAGGCATGTTCCTTACGCTCGGGCTCCTGGTCTTCCCATCGCGGCTCGTCCCCATAATCGGGGTGGGGCTCCTCATATCTGCCTTCCTCATAATCGTTGCCAGGCCCGTGAGCGTCTTTCTCACCCTCTATTTCTTCAGGGTGCCGTTCAGGGACAAGGCCCTGGTTTCATGGGTGGGGTTACGGGGCGCTGTGCCGATCATACTCGCGACCTTCCCATTCGTGGCCGGGATGGAAGGGGCGGACCTTATATTCAATATCGTCTTCTTCATAGTCCTTACCTCGGCGCTCGTTCAGGGCACGACCATACCGATTATCGCGAAGCTTCTCAAGGTGACCGAGCCCTTCGCGCCCGAGACCTTCCAGAAGATGGCGGAGCAGCTTAAGAGCGAGCTTACGCCAGTCGAGGTGCCGGAGAGCTCGGCTGTGATCGGAAAGAAGGTCGTTGACGCGGGCTTCCCCAAGGGCGTGCTCATAGTCTTCATATGGAGGGACGACAAGTTCATCGTGCCCGACGGAAGGACCGTGCTGGAGAAGAAAGACAAGCTTTTCGTGCTGACCGACAGGAGCTCTTTCGACAGGATAAAGGCAGTGCTTTCGGAGAAGAGGTAAGGCCGGAAAGAGGGCCCTTGTTATTTCAAGGCTGGACCGGCGAGACGAAACCGTCGGGCTTTATCGCCAGGACAGACGAGGTTATCTTTCCGAGTATCCTTTCGGCGGTATTGCCGATGAGGAGGCCCGGGAGGCCCGCCCTTCCTACCGTCCCCATCACGACGAGCCCGGCCTTTTTCTCCTTCTGCATCGCCGGGATGATGTCCCAGGGACTTCCCTTTACGAGATGCGTCTCATGCCGTAAGCCGCTCAAGGCCGCCTTTTCTACTATCTCCTTTAGCCATCTCGCGTGCAGGGCATGGGTCTCATTGAGGTATGCCTCGAGGTCCTGGCTCGAGAGGAGGCTCCTTACCCTGTAGAGGCTTTCGGAAAGGAGCTCCCAGGCGTGCACGACGTGTATAACGCCGCCCCAGGCCTTTGCAATTGTCGCGGCCGCTTCCAGTATTTTTACGTTGAGCGCGTTCCTTTCCGGATGGTACGGGTCAGGGTCCACTGCCGCCAGTATCCTCTCGAAATGGCAGCCCTTCGACGGCTTTGTAATGAGCACCGGGCAGGGGCATTTACGGAGGAGGTGCATGTCATTGCTGCCCAGGAAGGCGCCCCTCAAGCGCCCGGTCCTCTCAGAGCCCTTGACGACCAGGTCGTGCCCGCCCCTTAATACCTCGCGTATTATCTCGATGAAGGGGGTCCCGATAAGGAGCCTCGCCTCGGCGCTTACCCCTTTCGACGAGAGCGAATCGAGGGAGGACTCAAGCTCGTCGCCTTCCTCCCTTGCGACCCTGTTCCAGAGGTCCATGAAGGAATTATCGCCTTTGAGGTTTGCCGGCAGGTCCTCGAGCGCGTCGGCGAGCACAAGAGAGGCCTTCGCGTGCCTTGCGAGCCTGGCGGCGCATTCGAGGGCGGCCTCCTGCCTCTCCCCTCCCCCTATTGCCAGTATGCTTTCGAGTTTCATGATGATGAAGTATATCATCGCCCTCGAAAAGAGGCAACAGGGACCGGAAAAGCGGATTTCCAAAAACAAGGCTGAAATGATATTATCGGGTCGGATTATAGGCAGAGGAGAATAGCGTTGTTTACGAGGATTTTAGCCGTAGTCATTATAGCCGCTTCGCTAATAGCGGCCGCCGTTTACTTCAATTCGCATGCTGGAAAAACGGCAGGCCACGAAAAGACTGCGCTTCGGCAGGTCGAGCGCTCAAAGGTCTGCATGGTGCAGGACCGGGTCTCATTCATGGGGAACATCCCTGTAGAGATAGACGGGAATACATATTACGGCTGCTGCCCGAACTGCGTGGGAAGGCTCTTGTCTACCGGCGCGCTCCGCTACGCGATCGACCCGGTCACGGGGAACGTGGTGGACAAGGCCGAAGCCATTATCGTTTCAAGGGAGGACGGCACTGTAATCTATTTTGAATCGGAAAAGACGGCATGCGATTATCATAAGGCCGGGGAAAGCATCTGATATGACCACCCGGATTGAATTCCGGTATACGGAGAGCTGAGATTCAAAGGCGATATATCCTCTCCGCTCGCCGAAATGAAAAACTCAAGCACCTGCGCCTTGCTCAAGGCCCGTGCGCCGGCTCAGGCAATGTGTGCCTTCCAGAACGACTCAGCCTCTTCAACGTCCGCCCTGCTCCCGATTATAAGGGGCGTCCTCTGGTGTAGCTCCCCAGGCTTTATCTCCATAATCCTTTCGATGCCGTTCGATGAGCGGCCACCTGCCTGCTCGACTATGAACGAAAGCGGGTTGGCCTCGTAGAGGAGGCGGAGCTTGCCGTTACGGGACTTCCTGTCCGCCGGATAAAGGAAGATGCCGCCCTTCAAGAGGTTACGGTGGAAGTCCGATACGAGGGAGCCCACGTACCTGGCGCTATAGTCCTTCCCGTCCGACTTGAGCTTCTCTATATAAGCCCCTGTCCCCGGGAGCCAGTGTTTGCTGTTCCCCTCGTTAATGCTGAATATCTTCCCTTTCTCTGGAATTTTGATATCCGGGTGCGAAAGGAGGAACTCGCCGACGCTAGGGTCGAGCGTGAAGCCGTGTACGCCGTGGCCTGTCGTGTATACCATCATGGTGCTCGAACCGTAGAGGATGTAGCCTGCCGAGACCTGCTCGACCCCGGGCTTGAGGAAGTCTTCAGCCGTGACCTTGCCGTCCCGGCACCTGAGTATTGAGAAGATCGTGCCCACGCTTACGTTCACGTCTATGTTGGATGAGCCGTCGAGAGGGTCGAAAAGAAGGAGGTAGCACCCTTTTGGGTACTTGCCGTCCACGTGAATGATGTCGTCCATCTCCTCCGAGGCCATTGCGGAGAGGTGTCCCCCGTGTTCCATGGCCCTGATGATGGTCTCGTTTGCGAGCTCGTCGAGCTTCTGGACCTCCTCGCCGTGAATGTTGCTGTTGCCTGATGCCCCGAGTATGTCTATGAGGCCCGCGCGCCGCACTTCCCTTGATATGACCTTTGCGGCGGTTACGAGGTCCGAGAAAAGCGCCGTGAAATTTCCGGTCGAGCCCGGGTGCCGCCTCTGCTCTTCAAGAAGGAACTTGGTAAGGGTCATCCCGATGGACATGAAGGGCCCTCCTCTGGAGAATTTTCTAACAGGCTGCAGAAAACACAATCTGCTGCGTCGTCTTCAAAATTGGACACTCCGGCGTACAATAAAAGTACGCTCATTCCTCATTTTTCGACTCCTTGCATCTTGAGTTTTTTGAGCAGCCTGTAAGCTGCGACCCTTGATTATATACTGAAATCAGGGGATGTGAAGCCCTTTTTCGTCCTTTTTAAAGCGCGCGGAGGGATGCGGTTTTTCAGTACGCGCCTGCCCTGAGATCGGGGAAACGGAAGCCCTCTAACCTGGTAAGCTCGAAGAGGCCGGGGTACTTCTCGTCCTCAAGGAGGATCTTCCTTACGTTACCCTGCCAGAGGCTGTAGAAGAGTTCCTTCTCCTCTTTCGTCGCCATGCCTCTCATGACCCTGGGCATGAGGTCGTTCATCCTCGGGTCTCCTGAGAGGGCCTGGGGATTGTAGGATATTTGAACGGCCTTTCCGTTATCCTCCCTCTGGAAGACGAAGGTATTGAACTGGGGGTCCTCGGCGTCGAAGAAAAGCTTATTGTTCCTGCCGAACCTCCCGCCTAGCCCCTTGAAACCGGTTGCGCCGGCAGCTCCGGTTATGAGTGAAATTACATGGGCCTGGGGACCATAGGCCAGGTCGCCGGGACCGCCTTTTACTAGAATCTTTATCTCTCCCCTTACCGGGACCTCTTCGCCGTAAAGGGCCTTGAGTGCTTTCTGCGTAAGCCTGTATGCGCCTGAAACGGCCGGGCATGAATGACCGGCCACCAGCACGGCATCCGTGTAGTTGATGACGAAAAGCTCGTTCTCGTCCTGGGCGCCCAGGAGGTGCGCAAGCGGCTCCTTAAGCCGTATGGGCTCGACCTCGTTAAAGAAATCCTGGCGCCATTTCGTGGTTTTCTTCATGAAGACTCCTCTCTTCAGGGCGAATGCCCCGGATAAAAATTTTAGCAAAAAAGGGCCTTAATTTCAAGTTTAGGGGAGCGCCCCCGGCCCACATGCGCATTTTTACACATGAACCACACTAACGCACTGATATTTGTCTTAAAAATTCATGCTGCTTTTTTAAATGGGATGATTGATCCCTTTTTGCTCTCCAAAAGCTTCGAGAGGCCTACAAAGCGATTTTTAAAAACGTTTTCAAACCGCAATTTCTCTTGACAAGTTTGAGTTTGATTTATAAAATAAGTTTAATTTTATATCGCAGATTATTTTTGAACTTAATTATGTTCCCTTCATTCAAATACAGGAGCAATTATAGGGGTGGGCATAAGAACTCCGGAACTTCTTTCAAAAATCGATATTCCCAGGCAAAAGCTCTATTACCTTGAGCAGAAGGGGTTTATAAAACCCCGGAAGATCCTCATCGGGGATAAGGAGTTCAGGGAATATTCTGAAGAGGACGCAAAGAAGGTCGAATTCATCTGGAAATACCTTAAAAAGGGTTTCAAATACAAGATAGCCTACGAAAAGGCTATGGAAGAGCTCCAGAATCCGCAGTTGAACCTGGTCAAAACCGAAAAACCCGCTTAGACGGTAGGAGGAGCCGAATGGAAGGGCTTTCAATAAGCTCTGAACCGCCCAGTAGCAAAGCGGCTAAAGTCGCGGTAAGGTCCGATTTAGCCGAGTATATCGAGTGCCCCGCTTCAAGGCCTGAGAGCTGGAACGACTGGAAATGGCAGCTCAAAAACCGCATTACCTCCCTTGAGGCGTTGAAAGACCTCATTCCCCTTACCCGGCGGGAAGAGGAAGGAATCAAGCGCGCCACCGGCCGCCTGGCCATGGCCATCACCCCTTATTTTCTCACGCTCATCGACAGACAGGACCCCAAATGCCCCATAAGGAAGCAGGCAATACCGAGGCTCGAGGAATTCAGCGTTTCTTCCTGCGAGATGGTAGACCCGTGCGGAGAGGACTCCCATACCCCTGTTCCGGGGCTCGTCCACAGGTATCCTGACAGGGCCCTCCTTATAGTGACCGATTCCTGCGCCATGTATTGCAGGTATTGCACGAGGAAACGGATGGTCGGGGAAGAGCACCCGCCCATGCCCGTAGAGCGCTTCGATGACGCGATAAAATACATCAAGTCGAAAAAATCCATAAGGGATATCCTCATCTCGGGCGGCGACCCGCTCATGATGAAGACCGAGGTCCTCGAGGACTATATAAAAAGGCTCAGGGCCATACCGCACCTTGAAGTGATAAGGATAGGAACCAGAGTCCCTGTGACGCTGCCCATGAGGGTGACCGGGGAGCTCGTCGCGATGCTCAGGAAATACCACCCGCTCTATATAAGCATCCACTTCTCGCACCCGAAGGAGATTTCTCCCGAGGTCGAGAAGGCCTGCTCCATGCTCGCTGACGCGGGGATCCCGCTAGGCAGCCAGACCGTACTCCTGAAGGGCGTAAACGACAGGCCCGCTGTGATGAAAAAGCTCATGCAGGAGCTCCTCAAGATACGGGTCAGGCCATATTACATCTATCAGTGCGACATGGCAGTGGGCACGGGCCACTTCAGGACGCCTGTCTCGGTGGGCATCAATATAATGGAGGAGCTCCGGGGGCATACTACAGGCTATGCGGTGCCGACCTTTGTGGTCGACGCGCCGGGGGGAGGGGGGAAGATCCCGGTTGCGCCCACTTACCTCATATCCCAGGCCAAGGGCAAACTGACGCTCAGGAATTACGAGAACAAGATTTATACATATTCGGAGCCGGAGTAGTAATGAAGAGCGACGACCTCCTGGACGGACTGGAAGGCGGCGGAGCGGCTGTTCAGCCCGGTCTTGCTGAAAAGGAGCCGGCCGGGATCGAGGACCGGGAGAACTATTTTCTCAACTGGCTTACGGCCACGCCCGCCCAGATGAGGACGCTCAAGAGCCTCGAGCTCGATCCTGAAAGGAGGCACGAGACCGTTCTTGCGGCCCTCCTCAAGGACCGGAGCCGGAACGTGATCCCTTTCAAGTCAGCCTTGAAAAAGACCCGCGTGGACAAGGACTGAACTCCTCTCCCGCCTCAAACCTTGATTCCTTTGATCTCTCTGGGTTGAATTCCCGCCGCTTGCGGCGGGATAGTTCATTCCCCTGCGTCCCCCGCCTTGATTTCCGGCCCTGTTAATACTATATTATACGGGAAGCACATAACTGTAAAGGAGCAGGGCATGGAAGACTTTTCGCACCAGATAATGGATGAGGACTATAAGAAGGAACTCCTCGACATCCTCTATAACAAGTCCTTCAAATATGACGAGGCCGGGTTCACGCTTTCAAGCGGCAAGAAAAGCAACGTCTACATAGATGTAAAAAAGACGGCCCTCTCTTCGGTCGCGATGGAGCTTATCGGCTACGCGTACTTCCAGAAATTGAAGCTCGCGCCCATCGACGCGGTGGGCGGCATGACCTTCGGGGCAGACCCAATAGCCTACGCGGCGGCCCTCACATGTACTGTCAGGGGCAAGTACCTTGACGTATTCGTCGTGAGGAAGGAACCAAAGGGGCACGGCACACAGGCCTGGGTAGAGGGCGACGTGAAGCCCGGCGCCAACGTGGTGGTCGTCGAGGACGTGGTCACGACCGGGGCCTCCACCATCAAAGCCGTGCAGAAGGCCAAGGAGGCGGGCTATAATGTGCTCCGCGTAATACCTCTTCTGGACAGGGAAGAGGGCGGCGCCGAGAACATCCAGAAGGAGACCGGCGTTAAGGTCGACCCCATCTTCACGTTGTCGGACCTCATGGAGGTCCACAATAAGAAGATGGAGGAAGAGGAGAAGGAAAGGAAGAAGAAGGAGAGGGAAAAAGAGAGGCCGGTATTCTGAGGGACTCCTTTGCGAACGGCCTTTTTTAGTAAAAACAAGAAGAGGCTTGGCCCTTTCGGGCCCGGCCTCTTCTTGTTTCAGTCCGATCTAACCCAAGAGGTAGCAAAATGAGCCTTTCTCCGAAGGACAGGATAATATTCGCGCTTGATGTGCCTGACCTCGAAGGCGCGCGGAAGTATATAGGCCTCCTCAAAGACCATGTGGGCGTATTCAAGATAGGGCTTGAGCTCTTCGTATCCTCTGGCCCGGAGGTGGTGAGGACGGTCCGGGAAATCGGGGGGAGGGGCGTATTCCTGGACCTCAAATTCCACGACATACCCGAGACCGTAAAGGGGGCCATGAGGTCGGCCGTTGCTCTTGGCGCGGACTTCATTACCGTCCACACATCGGACGGCAGTTCCATGCTCAAGGCCGCGGCAGAGGCAGCCGGGAATACAAAGGTGCTCGGAGTCACGGTCCTTACCAGCCTTTCGAGGGAGTCGTTTCCCGATGCGGGGATTGACGCGAACTTCACGCCCGAATCCCTTGTCCTCCACCGTGCCGGGGTCGCGAAAGCCGCCGGGTGCGCCGGGGTAGTCTGCTCCGGCCTCGAAGCAAAGGCCGTTCGAGAAGCGCTCGGCCCGGATTTCCTCATCGTCACGCCGGGCGTGCGCACGGCCGAAGACGCCAAGGGCGACCAGAAGCGGATAGTTACGCCGTTTGAGGCGATATCGAACGGAGCAGACTACATCGTCGCGGGCCGCCCCATAAGGGATGCGAAAGACCCGGCCGGCGCGGCGGAAAGGATCGCTTCCGAAATAGAAAATGCGATACAGGACAGAATTTGATCAAATAGAGGGACGTCCGTTAAATTAAGAAAGTCCAATTTGTTTTTACTTTTTCTTTTTGGAAATCGTTTACAAAAGGAAGGACCTTATGGCAGATTCAATTTCGGGAACAACGAGCAAAGATAAAGAGTCGTCGAAGCAGTCACTTGACGATAAGCAATTTCGAAATGAAGGAGATACGGAGCGTCTTCTAAAAAACAAGATCGGACACAGAAGTCCTCGCTCCAAGCAAGACATTATGCAAATCGATTATCTAACCGAAGTAGTAGAAAATGAAAAAAATGATAAAAAAGATTGGAACAGTTCAGATTCTAGTGAAATAGATGCCTTATTAAAGGAGTACGAAAGTTTAAGAACAGAAAGTTTGAATACTATTACCATTCGTGCACAATCAATAATTTTCGGCTTAACTGTAATTGGAGCGATTTACGCTGGAGCAATGCAGATCGATAACCCGGAAAAAAATTGGAAATTAATAACTCTATTATTCAGTGGAGTCATTCCTATGATTACATTAATTCTTCTTATATTATGGGTAGGTGAAGCTATGAGAATGAGAAGGGCTAGTGATTTTATAGCCGGAGATATTGAGGCAAAAATAAACAAAAAATTCGGAAAACTTGTGCTAACATATGAACAATGTCTTAAGACAGAAATCCTTCCGCGAGATAAATTTTTTGGTCCTTCTGCAATTATTATGTTTTTACTCATAATGAATTCAATCGTTTCACCTATTATAGGAGTATTACTTTCCGGGAGAGATTTTATTGTGTTTAGCGCATCTCCAATATGGATACCATTGATACCATGGTTTTTTATTTTGCTAATTATTCTTTTCTTTTTGGTTCAGCGTAAAAGAATAATCGCTGACAAGGTCGCCTTTACGGCGATTAATTTTGATAAATAATACGTCAATTTTTTGGGCTGGGAATCTGGAAAATTGAGGAATGACAAAAATCTCGCCTTGCAATCTTGAGATAGGAGCCCTCTATTAAGAGGGCTCCTATCTCTCATAATTTTATCCTATTACCGATTCGTCCTCGAACCGCGTGTCTTCAACGCTCGCCACATCGAACTCAAAGCCCTGGGTATAGGGGTGCTCCTCCCCCTCCATGAGGCCCTGTATTATCTCTGCGTACTGCTCCCTGGCCTCCTCGACCGTTATCTTTTCATTAACTATGTCGTTGGCCAGGTTCAGGGCCAGGAAGTTCGCCTCCTCGCGGTCGCACATGGCAGAGGCGGTCCCCAGCGTGCGCTCCACTATGACGCTCCCGTCAAACTCCGCGAGCTCGTCGAACTTGTCAGGAGGCACCTGGAAGGGAATAGTCTGGCGAAGGGTGTCGTCATGCTCCTTGGGGAAGTTGTGGTTCACGACATCCTTATGCAGGACGGTCTCCATCCAGGGCCCGTTATCGCGCCAGATGAGCCTTGTCGGCGTAATCTCGTCGGGCTCGCCGTATTTGTCCACCATCTGGTTCGCGGCGTTCCGCGCGGCCTCAGGCCAGTCAGTGACGAATTCCTTTGCCGACCTGCCTTCTATCGCGGTAACGGCGCTCGCGAGGCTCGAGAGCGCGACAAAAAAGATCAATAAGATTGGCAGATGCAGTTTCCTGTGCATGCGGCACCTCCTTTTTTCGTGCATTGAACATATTCAGAGTATGAAGGAAAAGGTTTGCTGCCTCAAGTTGCCGGATGAAAAATGGATTAGGGGAGGGAAAGGTTCAGTTCCTGAACGACCGGTTCATCGCAAGGAATCTTTCATTAAAGGTGAGGGGGAGGGCTTTTTCCGGCTCGTCCTTAAGTGTTGCGCTTATGTGGAGGTGAGGCTCGAATGAGTTGCCCGAATTGCCCACCCGGGCTATTACCTGGTTTTCTTTCACCGATTGCTTCTCTTTCACGGTGATGCTCCCTTGCAGGAGGTGCGCCATGAGCACCAGGGCATCCCCGCACTCGATGACTATATGGTTTCCGGCCGGGTTTTCCGTGTCTGGCGAGCGCGGCGGGTTGTCGGGCAGGCCGTCCTTCACCTTGGCCACACTGCCTGAACAGGGGCTGTAGACGACCTCCCCGTATATCTTATGAAGGTAAAGCTCCGAAGGGAAAAAGCCCGATGCCCTGTTCCCGAGCATGTTGAGCTTGACTATGTCGAGGGCGTAGCGGTCCGCGGCCGAGGAATGGAAGGGGTTCGCAATACGGCCTGCCCCGCCCTGCAGGACGTAATACCTCCCTTCCTTGAGCGGAAAAGAAAGATCGAGCGGCTCGTCCTTGATGAACCTGCCTTTGATGGCAAGGAAATCAAGGGTAAGAAAGATTACGAGCAGTATGATTCTCGGCCTGTAGCTTGCGCGCCCCCTGCTGTCCCTCCTTCCGAATATGGTCCGGTCCTCGAGCCTGGGAAACGTCTTCACTACAGCGATTGCGAAGAGGAGCGCTATCGCGTATTTGAGCCACACGCTCGCGAAAGCCCATGTCCCGGCTACCAGGAAGAAGACCACGACAGCGGCGGAAAGGAGCGCACGGGTAGCCCAGTCGGTTCTGCTCGTGAACTTGCCTTTCCAGAGCCATGCTGAGCAGAGGAGCGGGAACGCGATCGAGATTAGCGTGATTACGGAGATTACGACCGGGAGCATCAGCTACTTTACCTATCTCTTCCTGGCATAGCCGAGATAATTTACCGAGGTGTCCCTGGAAATCCTGAACTCGAAACGGAGCGGGTCATAGCTCATGCCTACAAGCTCCGAAAGCTCGACGCCGTTCTCCTCGAGAATCTCTTTAAGTAAAGAGGGGCGTATAAACCGGGCATAGTCGTGCGTGCCCCTGGGGACCATGCCCAAGAGGTCCTCGGCCACGAAAAGGGCGAGGAAGCGCGCCCGGACGGTTTTATTGATTGTGCCGAAAAAGAAAAGGCCGCCGGGCTTGAGCATGGAGAGAGAGTCTTTTAGAAAGGCCCGGAGGTCGTCCACGTGCTCGAGGACCTCGGCGCAGACGACGATATCGAACGAGGGGCCTTCCTTTGCGAGCGCGGCGGGCGAGGCGACCCTGTAGTCTATATCGAGGCCCGATTTAGAGGCGTGCTCTTTCGCGGCTTCGATTGCGACGGGCGATAGGTCAATGCCCGTTACCACAGCGCCCTTTTTCGCGAACTCTTCCGAAAGGAGCCCGCCGCCGCAGCCTATATCGAGGACGGACTTTCCTTTAAGCCCGCCCGCGCGCGACTCGAAGTAGCCGAAGCGGAGCGGGTTTATCCTGTGTAGCGAAAAGAGCCTGCCAGCAGGGTTCCACCAGTCAGCGCCGAATTTTTCGAATTTCCGGGATTCGGAGGTCATAATTAAAACCCGTACTCCTTCCACCTCTTATCCACAAGCTCTTCTATCTTCTTATCCATCTCCATCTTCTCGCCCCATTTGCGGGTGACCTCGGGCGGCCGCTTGCTTGTGGCGTCAATGCCCATCTTGCTCCCGAGGTTGTCGAGCGGCGAGGAGAAGTCCAGGTAGTCTATGGGAGTGTTCTCTATGATGAGGGTGTCCCTCTTGGGGTCCACCCTTGTTGAAATCGCCCATATCACGTCAGCCCAGTTGTGCACGTCTATGTCGTCGTCAACGACGATTATGTACTTAACATACATGAACTGCTTAAGCACGCCCCAGAGGCCCATCATTATCCTCCGTGCGTGGCCGGGGTATTCCTTTCTGATGGAGACGACCGCTATCCTGTACGATACCGCCTCCATAGGCAGGCTGAAATCCACGACCTCCGGGAACTGTAGCTTCAAGGAGGGCAGGTAAAGTTTGTTGAGTACCGTGCCTATGACCGCGTCTTCCTTGGGCGGCCTTCCGGTAATGGTCGTAAGATATAGCGGGTCTTTCCTGTGCGTTACGGCCTTCAAGTGAAATACCGGGAAAGGCTCGGGCGCGTTGTAGTAGCCCGTGTGGTCGCCGAAGGGGCCCTCCATCTCAAGCTCGCCGTGGCGTATCTCGCCTTCGAGAATTATCTCGGCAGATGCAGGCACCTTCAAAGGCACGGTCTTGCACTCCACGAGTTCAATCGCTTTTTTACGCAGCACCCCCGCGAAATGGAACTCGCCCACATCCTCGGGCACTGGCGTAACACCCGCTATGATGGTCGCGGGGTCGCAGCCTAGTGCAACGGCCACGGGCATGGGCCGTCCTTCTTTTTCCCACTCCCTCTGGTGGGTCGCGCCCCCGCGGTGCTTGAGCCACCGCATTATTGCGCGCTTACGATCGATATATTGCATCCTGTAGACGCCCACATTGAAGGGCCCGCCTTTCGGCGACTGCGTCACCACGAGCGGCCAGGTGATGAGGGGAGCCGCGTCCCCGGGCCAGCATTTGATTATCGGTATCTTCGAGAGGTCTGCGTCGTCAGTAAGGACGACCTCCTGGCAGGGGCCGTGCTTCACGGTCTTTGGCCCGAGGGTAAGGACTTTGCCGAAATAGGGTATCTTCTTTACCGCGTCCCAGAGGCCTTCGGGCGGCTGGGGCCTCTGGAGGGCGGCTATGAAGCTTCCTATTTCCGAAAGCTCCTCTTCAGTAACGCCGAGCCCCAGGGCGACCCTCTCGGCAGTGCCGAAGAGGTTCCCGACAATGGGCATGGCATGGCCCTTGACCTTTTCGAATACGACCGCGAGGCCGCCCGCTCTTACGAGCTTCTCCATTATGGCCGATGCTTCGAGATGCGGGTCCACTTCCGCCTTTACGCGCTTAAGGAGCCCTTTTTTCTCAAGCTCGCTCAGGAATTCCCTTATACCGTAATAATGCATCTTCCCTCTCAGATGTTCAGGTCGATAACTATGAAAAAGAGGATGAGCCCGCCGATGAACGCGTTTGCCTGGAAGCCCCTGAACGCGCCCTCTCGCGTAGCAGTCTTCCTTACAGAAGCCGCTACAGCCAAAAAGAGCGCGAGGCATACGGCGAGGCCTGAGAAGAATACGGCCCCCAGTCCTGCCAATGCCGCTCCTGCACCGAGCGCCAGCGCGAAAAGGATATACATGATAAAGAGCGCCTTGTGGACGGATTCGCCGAAGAAGATGGCCGTGGATTTTACGCCCACCCGCAGGTCGTCCTCCCTGTCCATGAGCGCGTAGATCGTGTCATACGCGGTAGACCAGAATATGTTGGCGAGAAATATAAATAGGGCCGCGGCCCCGACCTCGCCCTTTGCCGCGCTCCAGGCCATGACAGCGCCCCAGCCGAAGGCCATGCCGAGGACGACCTGGGGGAAGTGGCTTATGCGCTTAACAAAGGGGTAGGCCCCCGCAAGGGCCAGCCCAGCGAATGAAAGGAGTATGGTGAGCCTGTTGAGCTGCAAAACCAGCGCGAAGGCGATTAGCGAGAGAGCTGCGGAGACCAGGGCCGCCTCCTTAACCTTGAGCCTGCCGTTCGCAAGCGGCCTGCTTCTCGTCCTTTCGACGAACGGGTCGAAGTTTCTGTCCGCGATGTCGTTTATTGCGCAGCCCGCGCTCCTCATGAGAAATGTCCCGGCTATGAAGATCAAAAGGAGCTTAAGCCCCGGCTTTCCGCCCGAGGCGATAAAGAGGGACCACATCGTGGGCCAGAGGAGAAGGAGAGTGCCCTGCTGCCTGGGGAGCCTGATGAGGTCCGAGATCGCATGTAGTTTTTCGGCGGCGGCAACAGCGCCCAGACCCATGCTCAGCTCCTTACGCTCAGGGCCGCAAGCTCGGGGCTGAATATCTCCGCGACCGCGGCCTTGATTATCCAGCGTTCAGCGCTGCCGTTGAAAAGGACGTACCTTCTGGCAAAGAGAGGGGTCTCGGCAGGTGCGCCAAGCTCAAGGGAAACCGACGGGCTTCTCACGATCCCGATATCGAGCCGTTCCTTTCCAAAGAGTATGCCGTTTTCGGCAAGTACCCTGCCCAGCGGCTCCGAGTAGTTTTGGCCCGCCCCCTTGCCGCTCCCGTAAAGGGCCTCGAATAATTTCGGGTCTATCATGTTCGAAGGGATGAGCGTGCGGGCGTAGATGAGCTTTCTGCCGCCCGCCTTTAGCCAGACCTCCCTTTCAGTCGCTTTGCTGCCCGGTGCTGCCTGGAGACAGGAGGCCTCTTCAGGGGTGAGGAGGGTATCGCCCGTGAGCCTCACCTCAGCCTCGACCCGGGCCCGGGTAAGGAGCTCGAGCTCGACCGTCATCGAGCCCTCTGAAAAAAGGAGGAGCTTTTGATGTGGCAAAAGCCCCTCGATGAAAGGCGAGTTCCGGGCCTCCTCGGCCCCGAGCCATTCCTTGAGGAGCGAATATGAGTACCCCTTGGCCATAAGGTGAGAAATTATCACATAGGAGGCCTTTGGTCAACAAGGCCCCTTAAGGGCCGACCGGGCATCAAAGGCAAAAAAAAGCCGCATCCCCACGCGGATGCGGCTTCGGTTCAGGCATGTTTGTTTCAGTGGTTTTTGGGGCCTTCTTTTTCCGGCTCAGGCTCGATGGGGAGCTCCGAGGCCTTGAGGAACGCGTCCACGCTGTATTTGATCGCGGTCGCGGTGCTTTTATTCTGGCTCCGCAGGATCTTCAAAAGCTTTCCCACATAGATTATCTCGTCCGGGCTCAGGGCGGAGAGGTCAGGCGCCCTTGTGAACTCCTTCCCGTACATCATAGTCTCCTCGGCGGCGCTCATGAACCCTTTCCTCTCGAACTCGCCGCCTTTCCCCGGCCTGTACATCTCGCCCTCGCCGGATATGAGCCAGTCCACGGAAAGGCCGTAGATGTTGGCGAACCTGAGCACGAGGTCGGTCGGCATCTCGCCCCTTTTCTTGTAATTGGAAAGCGCCTGGGGCGTTACTCCGAGCACGCGGGCCACGGCCGAATCGTTCTTGAGCTTCCCGGCCCAGCGCATCCTTTCTATAATTTCAGAATAGCTTACACCCATTAGAATTCTCCTTTGGTTTGCTTTTGTGCTTTGACGGATAAACCGGAACCGAGCCTTTCAAGGGAGTGAGCGGGCATTCACGCTGTGCTTAGCGGTGTGTATAGAGGCAGAATTTTTACGCCGCGGGACTTACTCACCCAGTGTTACCTGTCTTTGCGACGAGGCAGATATTTCAACAAATTATAGACCTTTTGAAAGGCGCTGTCAATACCCGTCCTATAGCCGTTATTTGGCTGAAATCGTTCCAAGCTGCTCTCTATAAGGGAGCGGTTTTGAACGGAACCTGGATGGAAGGGCCGGGGATTCATGGTGGGCGGTACAGGATTTGAACCTGTGACTTCCACCGTGTGAAGGTGGCACTCTGCCGCTGAGTTAACCGCCCGTATCGAAATGAACATATATTTTACAGGCATTACAGGGCGGCAGTCAAGAATTACCTTGAAGAGACCAGTCTTCAGGGGGTATATTTCTCGTGTACAATGGATTATGAGGATAATGGGGCTCGACATAGGCAAAAAGACCATCGGGATTGCGCTCAGTGACCCCGCGGGCCTTACCGCGCAGCCGGTAACCACGATAAAGAGGACCACTTTAACGAAGGACCTCGAAGAGGTGCTGGGCCTCTCAGCCGAGCACTCGGTAACCACCATCGTTGCGGGCCTGCCCCTAAACATGGATGGCAGCCACAGCGCCCAGACCGGATTCGTCCTGAAATTCCTTGAGAAGCTAAAGGAACGGACCGATATACCCGTAAAGACCTGGGACGAGAGGCTATCTACGGTTGCGGTAGAGAGGCTATTAATCGAGAGCGACGTGCGGAGGGAGAAAAGGAAAGAGGTGGTCGATAAGCTCGCGGCCGCCTACATCCTTCAAGGATACCTGGACAGCTTAAAAAAAGCTGGGTAAGGCCATAGCTTTTGTCCAAATAGAAAATCATGCGGAAAAAGATAGAAAAAATTTCAATAATCCTGGCGGCAGGCGTCCTTCTGGCCGTCACGCATTTTTATGTGACCTTCCTGACCCCGCCCTCGAGTGAGCGGGTCGTCAAAACGGTGCATATCGGGAGAGGCATGAGCTTCAGGCTCATTGCCGAAACGCTCGAGCGCGAGGGGGTCGTCCGCGACGCGGATACCCTGGGGTTCGCCGCGCGCATCCTCGGCGCGTACAAGAAGGTAAAGGCAGGGGAGTACGAGTTCACCACCGACATGACCCCCTTTGAGGTGCTCGATGCGCTCGTCAAGGGGCGCATAAAGAGATACTCAGTGACTCTCCCGGAAGGCTACAACATCAAGGAGATGGCGGCGGCGCTCGATGCCGCCGGCCTTGTCGAGGCCGAGCTCTTCATTGCAAGGGCGACTGACCCGGAGCTTGCGGCCTCACTCGGCGTCGAGGGCCCGACCCTCGAAGGCTACCTTTTCCCGGACACCTATGAGTTCACAAAAGGACTGAGCGCCGAAGAGATAATTTCAAGGATGGTCTCGAAATTCAAGAAGGTCTACTCCGAGTTCGAGGACGAGGCCAGAATGCAGGGCATGTCCATGAGGAAGGCAGTGACCCTCGCATCGATAATCGAGAAGGAGACCGGCGCGCCGTTCGAGCGGGACCTCATAGCGGGCGTATTCCATAACAGGCTCAGGCAGGGGATAAAGCTGCAGAGCGACCCTACGGTCATCTATTCCATACCCGGCTTTGACGGCAGGATCAGGAAAAGCCATCTCTCGATGAAGTCGCCATACAACACCTACGTGAACTACGGCCTCCCCCCCGGCCCAATTGCGAGTCCTGGCAGGGAATCGATAGCCGCCGCGCTCAGGCCCGCCAAAACCGACTACCTCTACTTCGTCTCGAAAAACGACGGCACGCATCAGTTTTCAAGGACACTTGTTGAGCACAACAGGGCAGTGGACGAGTTCCAGAGACGGGTAAAGGTCTCAGCGAGGGCCGGAGAGAAAGAGAAAACTGTCGCTCAGGATTGAGGCAAATGAATGCCTCAGTAAATCCTCCCCTTGAAGCCGCTCGAGGTCGTTACAGTCCCTTCCTCGTCTACTATAAGGCCCTCGACGCCTTCTAGACTCTCGATGAGCTCCATGCCCTTTTTCGGCCCCATGACGAAGACCCCGGTCGCGAGCGCGTCGGCTGTGGTCGGGTTCTTGGCCGCGAGCGTAACTGCCTGCGTGCCCCTTGCCGGGAAGCCGGTCCTGGGGTCGAGTATGTGATGGTACCTCACGCCGTCCTTCTCGAAGAACCGCTCATAGTCTCCTGACGTGGGCGCGGTACCGTTCTCTATATATAACTCCCCGAGGAGGCCCTCTTTTCTCGGGTGCTTTATACCTATAGTAAAGGGTTTGCCGTTGTCCTGGAAGACGACCATGTCGCCGCCAGAGCGCACAATCCCCCTTGTGACACCCCTTGCCTTAAGTGCTTCCGCCGCCTTTCCTGTTATATACCCCTTCGCCACCCCGCCGAGGTTAAGGGACATGCCTTCACGTGCAAGGGCTATGCTCGGCCCTTTTTCATCGAGAATCACGCCCCTGTAGTCCACAAGCTTAAGGAGCCTTTCGACCTCCTCTTTCGAAGGAAGAACACCTTTTTCGCCTGAAGGGCCCCAGACCTCCGCAAGTGAGCCGACAGTGGGGTCGAATGCGCCTTTCGTAAGTTCCGCTACCCTCAGGGCCTCTTTCGTGACCTCGAATGTATCGGGCGACACATTAAGAGCGCCTTTCCCGGCATTCCGGTTTATTCTCGATATATCGCTATCCGGCCTGTAGGAGCTTAAAAGGGCTTCGAGCCTTTCTATGTCCCGGAAGGCGGCATCGGCAGCCTCGTCGAAATGCTCCCGTTCGCCTTCCATGAGAGTTATTTCGACGATCGTGCCCATCGCGGGCCTCGCGTAGTTGGCGGTCTCAGGCCTTTGCCTCCATATGAGGAGGTTCGATAACGCAAGGAGCAGGAATACCGAAAGAGCGACAATAGCGTACTTCCAAAGACCCCTTCTATCCATAACCCAAATCCTTCAAGGTTCTTATCCTTAAAATAAAAAGCCGGGCCTTAAGGCCCGGCTTTAGAGTGACAGCTTGAGGCAGGTAGAACGGGCTGGGCGAGCCATCTAGCCCCGCCGTACTTTCCCGATCAGGAGGACTAAAACTCCTCTTCCTCGGTCTCGGTCCTTTCGAGTATACCGAGGCCGGTCTCCTCCTCGAACCTCCCCCGAATCTTCTGCTCCTTTTCCATCTTGGACATGCACTCGACGCACACCCTTGTTGCAGGAAGGGCACGGAGCCTCTCCTCGGCCACAGGCTCGCCGCACTCCTCGCAGACTCCGTAGCTGTTGTCGCGGAGGCGCTCAAGGGCGTCCTCAATTTCCGAGAGCTTCTCCCTGTCGCGGTCGCCGAGCATGAGGGCGAGCTCCCGTTCACGCTCATTGCTGGCTATGTCGTATATGTCCCCTATCTCATACTTGAGGACGTTACTCTCGCTCCTGACCTTCTGGGAGACCTCCTGAAGAATTTTATTCTTTGCATCCAGGAGCTTCTGGGATATCTCCTTCTTGAACGGCACCTTGCCTGCCTTCGGCTTAGTTTCTTTTTTTGCTGTGTTGCTGCTGGTCCTTTTTGCCATTTGTTTCTCTTCCTTTGGTGATTTCGAGGAAGCCTTACCGGAAGCTTTAGGAGCCCCGGCCAGCGGCGCCCCTTTTTTCACTGGTTTCACGGCTTTTTTGGTTTTTTCGGCTGTTTTTGGCATAAGTTGGAAGTATACAGTTTTTTAAAATGTTGTCAATGGAATTTGGGCTCGCTCCATTGTAGCTGAATCACGCGTGGAAACTCAAAAGCCCCCGTTTAGCGCGGCTACTGAATCAGGCTGGCCGAAGCTTATGGGGGAATAAATAATTATACCAAAAACGAGGGCCCCATCAAAGCCCGTTTGGGCTAATAGGGATTGACACCCATTTCATCGCTAATATAGAATGATAGCAACCTCTAAAAAATGATCTTTTCCCCGGACTCTGCGTAGTTACGGGAATAAAAATGCTCACATATTATCCATATATGCTCCGCTTTTTATTCCCAGCCTTCCGGGAAAGTGTGAAAAATCTCTATTTTCTGATGTTGCCTGATAAAATCCAGAATGTTATCAAATCACTGAAATGGTCTTCGATGTCATAGTAATCGGGGCAGGGCACGCCGGGTGCGAGGCCGCGCTTGCGGCTGCAAGGACAGGGCTTTCTACGCTCGTCCTTACGATTAACCTGGATACCATAGGCCAGATGTCCTGCAACCCGGCCATAGGCGGCATTGCCAAAGGGCACCTGGTCAAGGAAATAGACGCGCTCGGCGGCGAGATGGCCAGGGCCATCGACGATACCGCCATTCAGATGAGGACCCTTAACGACAGCAAGGGGCCGGCCGTACGGGCCACCAGGGCGCAGGCTGACAGGGCCCTTTACCGGCAGCGGATGAAAAAGGCCCTGGAGGGAACTCCCAACCTCCACCTGAGGGAAGGCGTGGCAGACGCCGTTCTCACCGGACCCGGCCCTGGCGGCTCGCTTTCAATCAAAGGAGTGCGCCTCTCTACCGGGGAAGAGCTCAATGCGGGCGCGGTCATAGTCACAACCGGCACGTTCCTTAATGGTCTCATACATATTGGCATGAATAGTTTTCCCGGCGGCAGGGCAGGCGACCCGGCCAGCAACTCCATTTCCGGATCTCTTGCGGCCCTGGGCCTCAGGCTCGGACGGTTGAAGACCGGCACCTGCCCGAGGCTCGATAAGAGGAGCATCGATTATTCAAAAACCATACAGCAGGAGCTTCAGGCTCCGGCTGAATTCAAGCCTTTTTCCTTTTCATCGCCGCTTTTCTCAAGAGGGCAGGTCCCATGCCATATAACCTATACAAATGAGGAGACCCACAGGGTAATAAGAGAAAATCTGGGGCGCTCACCATTATATAGTGGGGTTATTGAGGGCGTAGGCCCAAGATATTGCCCATCGATAGAGGACAAGGTAGTAAAGTTCCCTGAACGGATAAGGCATCAGGTCTTCCTTGAGCCAGAGGGGTATGATACCGTTGAGGTCTACCCGAATGGCCTGTCCACGTCCCTTCCGATAGACGCACAGAAAGCCTTTCTCAAGACCATTCCCGGCCTTGAAAAGGCCGAGATACTGAGGCCCGGCTACGCGATAGAGTACGACTACGTTGAGCCGACCCAGCTTAAGCTATCGCTTGAGGCGAAGTCGATAGAGGGGCTCTTTTTTGCCGGCCAGATAAACGGGACCTCGGGTTATGAGGAGGCGGCAGCGCAGGGGCTTATGGCCGGGATAAACGCCTCGCTGAAGCTTAGGGGCAAGCCCGCGCTCATACTCGACAGGGCAGATGCTTACATAGGGGTCATGTTAGACGACCTCGTTACAAGAGGCACGAAAGAACCTTACCGGATGTTCACCTCCAGGGCAGAATACCGCCTCCTTCTCCGTGAGGATAACGCTGACCTCCGCCTTCGGGAAAAGGGGTTTCAAGCCGGGCTCGTTACTACTGAGGCATATGGTGGCCTTCTCGAAAAGAAGAGGAAAATCAAGGAGTTAAGCGCATTTTTGGACTCATCCCGGTTTAATCCGACCAAAGAGGCCAGGGAGGCGCTTAAGGCACTCGGAGGCGGCGAGCTCCAGAAATCCGTTACCCTTAGAGAACTCCTTCGGAGACCCGGCATGAGCCTAAGGCATGTCCTCAAGCTTTTCGGGAGCGAATTCCCGGTATCTGATGAGGTTGCCGAAGCCGTGGAGATCGAGACCAAGTACGAGGGCTATATAAAAAGGCAGGTAGAGGAGGCAGGGAGGTTCAGGAAGATGGAGGGGATAAGGATACCGGAGCTTTCATATGAGGGCGTCCCCGGCCTCTCTGCCGAGATACGGGAGAAGCTCGAGAAGACCAGGCCCTCTTCAATAGGGCAGGCGAGCAGGATATCAGGCGTGACCCCGGCCGCCATATCCATGCTGATGGTGCATCTAAAAAAAATAGGTGCATACAAATGATGTTCCACGTGGAACATCTTCGGGACCTTTAACCATGGACGACAGGGAAAAGCTCGAATTCATTAAAAAGGGGGCGCTAGAGCTGGGTATTGACCTTAGCGAGGCGCAAGGAGGGGCATTCCTTGCCTATCTCCGTGAGCTCAAGTCCTGGAACCGGAGAATAAACCTCACCTCCATAGAAGAGGATAGGGATATACTTGTAAAACACTTCCTCGATTCCCTCACGCCCGCGCGCTTTCTCGCGGGAGTGAATTCTGTGCTCGATATGGGCGCAGGTGCGGGCTTTCCCGGTATCCCACTTAAAATAGCCAAACCGGACCTTCAGGTGACCCTCCTCGATTCAGTCCTTAAAAAAGTGAGCTTCATGCGCCACATGATAAGGACTTTGGGGCTAAAGGGCATAGAAGCCATCCATGGCAGGGCTGAAGCAAATGAGCTGAAAACAAGGTTCGCGGGCTCATTCGACTGCGTCATATCGCGTGCGTTCGCGGAGCTGGCGGCCTTTTCAGCCCTGGCCTTCCCTTATTTAAAGCCCGGCGGTATGCTCCTGGCAATGAAGGGGCCTGCTGTCCAGGACGAGCTCGGGGCTATTATTAAGATGAGCTGGAAGATAAGCGGGTTTACCCGGCCCGAGGTCTTTGAGGCGGCAGTCCCGTTCTCAAATCGAATTACAAACCTGGTCGTTTTACGAAAGCTTTAAATGTTCCACGTGGAACAATCGCCCTTAATGCCGCGAAAGATGTTCCACGTGGAACATCAGAGCTCTTTTCCCTTGAAATCACCCGGCCCGATGTTTTAAACTCATCTCTGAATCTCGAAGGGGTCCATTTGGGAAAAGTTATAGCCATAGCGAACCAGAAGGGAGGGGTAGGGAAGACCACTACTTCCGTAAATCTTTCCGCGACCCTTGCCGTTGCCGAAAAAAAGGTGCTGCTCATAGATTTCGACCCGCAGGGGAACGCGACGAGCGGCCTGGGGCTCGACAAAAGGGGCTCCAAGGGCATCTATAACGCCATGATAGGTGAGGCGGATCTCAAGTCCCTCATCAAGGATACCGAGCTCAGGTATCTCAAGATAGTGCCTTCCTCCATAGACCTTACCGGCGCAGAGATAGAGCTTATAGACGACCAGGCTCGCGAGTACAGGCTGAGGGACACGATAAAGACCGTAAAAGACCTCTTCGATTACATAATAATAGACTGTCCGCCGTCCCTGAGCCTTCTTACGGTCAACGCGCTCGTGGCGGCTGATTCGGTCCTCATACCCCTCCAATGCGAATATTACGCCCTTGAGGGCATAAGCGATATATCCCGCACCATAGACCTCATAAAGGCCAAGCTCAATCCCGGCCTCCAGATAGAGGGCGTACTCCTTACCATGTTCGACGCGCGGAACAACCTTACGCACCAGGTGGAGGAGGAGATAAGGACCCACTTCGGAGCCAAGGCCTTCAAGACCGTCATACCCAGGAACGTGAGGCTCTCTGAGAGTCCCTCTTTCGGAAAGCCAGTGATACTCTATGACATCCAGTCCAAGGGCGCGGTCAGCTATATGGAGCTCGTAAAGGAGCTGGTCCTTGGCGCTGGCGTAGATTCACCAATAAAATCAAGCACTTAGCTTAATAAGAGGCCCGTATGCTGAATAAGAAAAAGGTCCTTGGAAGAGGGCTTGGCGCCCTCATAGGCGAGGCTTCCTCATCGGAGAGGCCCGCGCCCGCCATAACCGGTAACGAGAGGTTCCGGATATGTCTCTCAACTGACATAAGCCCGAACAAATCCCAGCCGAGAAAGCACTTTGATGAGGCGGCGCTCAATGAGCTGGCCGACTCCATAAGGGAGAAGGGGATAATAGAGCCCCTTGTAGTAAGGAGGGCCCTTGAGGGCTACGAGCTCATAGCCGGTGAGAGGAGGTGGCGGGCCGCGCGGATCGCGGGCCTTAACGAGCTGCCGGTGGTCATTGTCGAGGCCGGGGACGAGGAGAGCCTTGAGCTCGCGATAATAGAGAACATACAGAGGGAGGGGCTTAACCCCGTAGAGGAGGCCGAGTCGTACAGGAGCCTCATGGGCTTCGGCCTTTCGCAGGAGGAGGTCGCAAAGAAAGTCGGCAAGGACAGGGCGACAGTCGCAAACTACCTCCGGCTACTTAAGCTACCGCACGAGGTGAGGGAAGAGATAGTAAAGGGCAATATCACCATGGGGCACGCGAGGGCGCTCCTTTCGCTTGAAAGCCACGCGGCGCAGGCCGAGCTCTGCAGACAGATAATCACGAAGGGGCTTTCCGTCCGCGAGGCTGAGGCGCTTTCATCAGCACCGAAAAAGGAGAGGGCCGGAAGGCCCGTAAAGAACGGCGGGAGCGGGAATACGGAGCTCGAAGACGAGCTCCGGGGGATATTCGGCACCAGGGTGGCGCTCAAGGACACGAAGGGTAAGGGGAAGATAGAGATAAGCTATTTCTCCGCCGACGAAAGGGAGAGAATACTTGACCTTCTCCGCTCGGTCGGCGGCTGATGTGACTCGGGTCCTTGCCTTCCTTTCCGGCACCCCTTATAACAAACCCCGAAAGAGCCCGTTTGCCAGGACTGCGGCAAACCGGCCCAGCATGTAATAAGGAGGTCCCTCATGTTCCGAAAGGAAAAGGACAGGAACGAGAAGAATAAGACCGCTGTCGCGGGCGATATCACCGGCTTCATCGGCAAAGGCGTTGCCATGGAAGGGAGGCTCTCCTTTGAGGAGACGATGAGGGTCGACGGGAGCTTCAAGGGCGATATCTCGGCCCCCTCGGGCGCGCTCGTGGTGGGAGAGGGCGCCCATATCGAAGGGGATATAAGGGTCGGCACCGCAGTCATCTCCGGGACGGTCAAGGGCAGAATAGAGGCGGCCCAGAGGGTGGAGCTCAAGTCCCCGGGCAATATGACCGGAGAGATAAAGACCCCGACCCTCATCATAGAGGAAGGCGTTGTCTTTGACGGCACCTGCACCATGTTAAAAAAAGACGGCACTGCGCGGGAGACGGTCGAGTACGGCGAGGTACCTCAGGAGGCGACCATAGTAGGAGGCTGGGCCGGGCCGTCCTCGTAAGGAGTTCTGATGAAAACTGAATGCCAGGCAGGGTCCGGCGCTATCGATAAAAAGGACTTGTGGGCCCTGCTTGCTATCGCGGCCATCGTTTTTGCCGCGAAATTCAACACCATCGACCTCCCGTTCCACTGGGACGAGCTCGGGGCCTATATCTCTCCTGCCCACTGGCTCTCTCAGGCTGGTCTCATTCGCGCCCTTCCGGGCTTACACCCCCCGGAGACCTTCTTCGGCCACCCTTTCGCGCTCTATCTCTCTCTCGCCGCACTTTTCAAGACCTTCGGAGCATATCAGATAACTGCGCATGTTTTCATCCTGGCGATAGCCGCCCTCGGGCTCTGGTATACTTTTCTACTTGGGAAGCTCCTTCACGGCCGGGCTGTCGGGGCAATCGCGGCCATCTTCCTTTTTCTTTTTCCGATGTATTTTGCCCAAGCCGGGATAGTGACCGGAGACATCGTCGTCACTTCACTGGGTGTTGCCACGGTCTATTACGCTCTCCGGAAGAACTATCTTCCCTATATAGTCTTCGCGACCATCCTCCTCCTTACCAAAGAGAGCGCGATGGCGATAGTCGCGAGCATAATCGCGTACCTCCTTATATCCGATTCGTCCACCAGGAATATCAAGGCGATGGTAAGATACTGTGCACCTGTCGTCCCATTTGCCATATTCTTTGCGGCACAGAAGGCCGCAACAGGGTACTTCCTCCCGAACCCGTATTTCACCCACAACAGCTTCGCCGAGTTCGGCATCAACGAGGCGGTGAGGAATTTCAAGAACGTCGTCTACTTCGCATTTTACATGCAATACAGGGTAGTCCTCTTCGCCATCATACTCCTTAATTTCGCGGTGAACAGGTCTCGCGCGTTCCGAAGGGAGCATCTCCTGTTCGCGTTTCTTTTTGCGTCCTTTATCGGCGCGTATACTTTCGTATATTATATAGGCAGGTACATATTGCCGGTCCTCCCATATTTCGCGATAATGGCGGCAGCCTCAATCGTGATGCTCGCAAGGACAAGGGCCGTGGCAGCTTTAGCGACGGCGCTTATAATCGTGCTCTTCATAACGAGGATACACGGGCGCGATGAAGGGTGCCTTAGCTGCGAGGTAGACCTGCAATACACTGATATAGTCAGGGTCCACAAGGAGGCGAGCACTTTTCTTGAAGAGAACTACCCCGGAAAGAGGGTCCTTACGAACTGGCCCCTCTATCACGCGCTGACGAGGCCGTACCTGGGGTATGTCGGTAATCCCCTTCAGGTCGTCCTATTCGAGTCGGTTGACAGAACTGGCCCGGATGATTATGACGTAATCGCCTATACTCCCCAGAGCATCGATTCGAGGACCGGACTCAAGGAGATTGCAGAGCGCGAAGGGCTGGTGTCCGCCGGGGCCTTTGCCAGGAACGGAAAGACGGTTGAAATCTATATCAGGCCTGAATAGGGTGCGATGCAGAGAAAGCTTAAGGAAGAGACCGTAATATTCATAAGCGTCCTCAAGTGGATATTGCTCGCCACGGTCGTGGGGGCGCTTGTGGGCCTCTCTACCACCCTTTTCGTCAAGTCTCTCAACTTCGGGGCCGGGCTCGTGGCCCGCTACGATTACTTTTTCGTCATAATGCCTTTGGGCCTCCTCGCGAGCGTCCTCATAATAAAATACCTCTTCCCCAAGGCTGCCGGGCACGGCGCGAATATGGTCATATCGAGCATCCACAAGAACGACGGCAAGATAAAACCGCTCGTCATACCCGTGGAGTTCATCCGTACCTTCATAACGCTATCTACCGGCGGCTCTGCCGGAAAAGAGGGGCCGAGCGCGCAGATAGGCGCGGGGCTCGCATCGCTCGTAGCCGACCTCCTCCGGTTCGACGGTCCGGACAGGAGAAAGCTCGTCATCTGCGGCATAAGCGGCGGCTTCTCCTCCGTCTTCGGCACTCCGCTTGCCGGCGCTATATTCGGCATGGAGGTGCTTTTTGTGGGCAGCATCCGCTACGAGGTGCTGCTGCCTTCATTCGTCGCAGGGATAATAAGCTACCAGGTCTCCTCGTGGATGGGCCTCACCTACTTTTATAACCCAATAACTTTCATACCTGTCTTCAGCGAGGCCTTTTTCATAAAGGTCATCATCGCAGGGGCTCTCTTCGGGCTCTGCTCCTTCCTGCTCGTCGAGACGCTACGGCTCGGGAAGAAGGCCTCGAACGCCATGAGGCTCAGGGAAGAGTACAAGGCGCTCCTTGCGGGGAGCGTCCTCGTGGTCCTGAGCTTCATCTTCTCGGGCAAGTACTTGGGCCTGGGCCTTGACGTGATACAGTCGGCCCTCGAGGGCGGGGAGGTCCCGTGGTACGCCTTCATCATGAAGTCGTTCTTCACATCCGTGACCTTGAGCTTCGGCGGTAGCGGCGGCATAGGCACGCCCATATTCTTCGTAGGCGCGACAGCCGGATCCGCCTTCTCTAGGCTCCTCGACATGGACCCGGCCATGCTCTCGGCCATAGGGTTCGTGGCGCTCCTTGCCGGGGCGGCTAATACGCCCATAGCGGCAAGCATAATGGCGGTCGAGCTCTTCGGGGCCGAGGTCGCGCCATACGCGGCCGTCGCATGCGTCATAAGCTATATCATCACCGGGCACAGGTCAGCCTACCCGTCACAGGTGCTGGCGGTAAAGAAATCCGGCTCGATCGCAATAGAGGTCGGGGCCGAGGTCGCCGGAACGAAACCGGATGTCGAGTACAGGGACAGAAGCGTAATAGGAGTCATCCGGCAGGTCCTTAAAAAAAGCCACCGGAACGGCGGCAATGGACCCTGAGACGATAAGGGACCTCAGGTGGCCCGCTGACAAAGAGCGTATCAGGGATATACAGGCCGAAATAGGCAAGAGGCGGAGGATAACGTCCTTGAAGAGGCGTCCATGCCTGGTAGCTGGCATTGACGCCTCTTTTTTGGCTGATAAGATTATAAGTGTGGCCTCGATCTATAGCTTTCCGGGACTTGAACCGCTCGAAGACAGCGTCGTTGTGGGAAGGGCGCAGTTCCCGTACATCACGGGGCTCCTGTCTTTCAGAGAGGGGCCTGCCGTAATGGACGCGATTAAGGGCCTGAAAAGAACGCCGGACCTGCTCATCTTCGACGGACAGGGCATAGCACACCCGCTGGGATTGGGGATAGCCGCGTTCATGGGCGCGCTGCTGGATCTGCCCTCGATCGGCTCGGCAAAGACGAGACTCGTGGGAGAGTACGGGGAGCCGGGGCCAAGGAGAGGCGATTTTTCCGACCTGGTATATAAGGGGGCGGTCGTGGGCGCGGTATTACGCACACGCGATAATGTAAAGCCCCTCTTCGTGTCACCGGGGCACAGGATAGACGTCAAAGGCTCGGTGGAGATGGTACTCGAGTGCGCCCCGCGCTTTAGGCTCACAGAGCCGGTCAGGAGTGCGCACCTCCTTTCGCGAAAAACGAAGAGGGAGCTAATGGATAAGAGTAGGGCCTGAGGAGAAAGGCCCGGCTCTTCGTAAAAAGACCTTTTCCGCGCTTTCGCGCGGCCGAGAGTAAGACTCGCTTGCTATCATCCTCCCCGTCCCCGTTAGCGGGCCCCTAAAGTCGCTTCGCTCCTGCTGCCTCGGCCCGTTCACGCTCTTCCTCCCTTATGCTGCGCTCGCCTTACTCTCCTGGGTGTTTTTAAAAACAAGACCATTTTGTTACTTTTTTCAAACAACCCCGGCATAAGGCGAAGCGAACATAGGGTTGGAGGGAGGGCGGGCGAGGCGGGGTAGCAGGAGCGAGGCCCCGTAGCGGGCCGAGCGACATAAGGGCCGAGCCCGGAGGAAGGAGGCGGAAAGAGAGCGGAGCCTTATGCCAAAAAGCGCGGAAGCGCGTTGATAGGCCTTTTGCAAAGAATTTTTACGACCGGGCAGTCAACTTAAAAAACGAGCCTCCAGGAGCCATCATGGCAAACGTAATCATGCTTATCGAGAACGGGTTCGAGGACGTTGAGGCCCTGTATCCCTTTTACAGGGTGCAGGAGGCGGGCCACAAGGTCACGGTCGTGGGCCCGAAGCCGGGCATATACAAGAGCAAGCACGGCTATCCCATTGAGGCCGCGAAAGGGGCAGGGGAGGTGCGGGCCGCGGATTTCAAGGGCCTGATAATACCCGGCGGGCAGGCGCCGGACAGGATGAGGATACACGAGAACATGGTAATGCTTGCAAGGGAGGCGGTCGAGAAGGGGCTCGTGGTGGGGGCCATATGCCACGGCGCGCAGCTCCTTATTGAAGCGGACGTGCTCCGCGGCAAAAGAGCGACCTGCTATATTTCAGTCAAGACGGACGTGATAAACGCGGGCGCCGTGTACATGGACGCGCCGGTCGTCGTGGACGGCAGGCTCGTCACCTCCAGGAACCCCGGCGACCTGCCCGTTTTCGGCAGGACCCTCACGGAGATGCTGGGTTAGCCGGAAACCCCGGCGGCGACGGGCTTATTTTTGTCGGGCTTCCCGCCCGGCACTAAATCGGGCGAGGGCTTTCCTATAAGGTATCCCTGCGCATAGTCGACTCCGAACGACCTGAGGATCGCGAGCGTCTTCTCGTTCTCCACGAACTCGGCGATGGTCTTTATCCTTAAGCCCCTGGCCATTTCGGTCATGGCTCTCACAAGGACCTGGTCCTCGGGGTTCTCCTCGAGCTTCCTTATGAACGAGCCGTCTATCTTTATGTAGTCGACCGGCATCTCCTTAAGATAGGTGAAGGACGTGAAGCCCACGCCGAAATCGTCGAGAGAGAACCGGCAGCCGGTCTCTTTCAACGACTTTACGAACCTGATGGCCTTCTCGAGGTCGCCTATCGCGGCGGTCTCGGTTATTTCGAAGATGAGCATTTCAGGTTCAGCCCCGGTCTCCCGTATTTTCCGTTTTATGAAATCAAGGAGCTCAGCGTCGCCCAGGTCCTTTCCGGAAAGGTTCATGCCGAAGGAGAGGTTCCGCCCCGCCTTCCTCTCTTCCGCCTGCACGCGCATCGTCTTTTCTATGATGACCCTGTCTATAAGGCCCACGATGCCGAACCTCTCGGCGATGTCTATGAACGCGCCCGGCAGGAGCACTTTCCCGTCCTCCGAGGCGAGCCTCGCAAGGGCCTCGTAATGGTGTATCCCGTCGGTCTTAAGGTCAAGGAGGGGCTGGAACCAGGGCACGAACCGGTCTTCCCTTATGCCCTTGAATATCCTCTCTTTCCAGGCGAGCCTCGAATGCATCTTCTCAAGGTCCTGGTCCTCGGGCCGGTAGGCGTGGGTCCTGTTCCTCCCGAGCTCCTTTGCGCGGTACATGGCCGCGTCCGCTTTCGAGAGAAGCTCTTTCATGTGGAATCCGTGGTCGGGGTAGAAGGCGACCCCGGCGCTTACGGTCAGTGTGCTCGACGCCTCCGTGAAATAGAAGCCCTCGACCGCTGCCCTTATCCTTTCGACCAGATACATGGCCTTTTCACCTGTAACGCCCGGGAAAAAGACCGCGTACTCGTCTCCGCTCAGGCGTGAAAGGAGCGGCCGGGAATCGAATGCGGCCGGCTCCTCCCCGTATTCCCTCTCAAGAAGGTCCTTAAGGACTTTACCGAGCCTTCTAAGGTACTCGTCGCCGGCGCCGTGGCCGAAGGTGTCGTTAAGGAGCTTGAACTGGTCCATGTCTATTATTGAGAGCGCGGCGGTAACGCCCTTGGGCCCGGCTTCAAGCATCCAGGCATCCGCCTCCTCGATAAAGCGGGAGCGGTTCATGAGCCCGGTAAGCTCATCATGGACGGAGAGGTAATTGAGCCGCTCCTCGTTCATCATCTTCTCGGTCACGTCCTCCTGGACCGCCAGGAAATGCGTTATCTGGCCCTTTTCGTCCCTTATGGGCGTGATCACGGAATTCGCCCAGTAATAAGTGCCGTTTCTTTTCCTGTTCTTAAGGGTGCTCCGCCAGGTCTTGCCGGAGAGGATGGTATTCCAGAGCTCCTGGTAAAGCGCGTTGGTCGCCTCGCCCGATGACAGCACCCTGGGAGTCTGGCCGATTACTTCCTCCTTTGTGAACCCGGTCACCTGCTCGAATGTTGGGTTCACGTACTGGATGGCGCCGTTCCGGTCGGTGATGAAGAGTAGGTTCACGCTGTGCTCGAGCACGGCGGAAAGCTTTCTCTGCTCGAATTCGGCCGTCTTCTGCTCGGTCAGGTCCTGGACCGTTCCTATCATCCTATGCGGCCTTCCCTGCAGGTCGGTCAGTAGCTCAGCTTCCTCGTGCACTATCCGCACAGTCCCGTCCGGGCGCACTATCCTGTGGTCTATGGAATAGGGCTTGTTGTGATGGAACGCCTGCTCAACCGAGCGCTTGACGAACTCCCGGTCGTCAGGGTGCACGGATTTAAGAAAGGCCTCATAGGTCGCGCCGAACTCCCCGGGCTTCAAGCCGAATAACCGGTATATCTCGTCAGACCACCAGAGTGTGTTCTCGGGGATCTCCCATTCCCAGCTTCCCATGCGCGCGAGCTCCTGGGCTCTCCTCAGGCGCTCTTCGCTCCTCCTGAGGGCCTTTTCCACGCGCTTCCTTTCGGTTATGTCGGTCGAAATACAGCAGATGGCGTACGGCATCCCCTCCTCGCTCAAAAGAGGGAACTTCATCGATATATAGGTACGGACCCCGTCGGGGAGGGGCAGGCTCTCCTCGAATTCGAGGTCCGTGCGGCGATCGAGGACCAGGGTGTCGTTCTCCATTAGCACATCTGCCGCCTCCCTCGGCAGGAGATCATGGTCTGTCCGTCCTGAAATCTCCTCGAGAGAGGTCCCGAAAAGAAGCTCGAATTCTTTGTTAACCAGAATGTATCTGCCCTCAAGGTCCTTCATGTATACCAGGGCGGAAGAGTTGTCCAGTATGGATTTCAGGCGTTTTTCGCTCTCCGCAAGGGAACGGCTCCGTTCCTTTATCTGCCAGGCCATCTCGTTGAACGCCCGCGCGATCTCGCCAATTTCGTCGCTTCCCCCGGCCTTTAGACCCGTGTCATAGTTGCCTTTTGCGATCTCGGCGGCCGCACGGGTCACGGCCTGGAGCTTAAGGACCACCCGGCGATGGAATACGATGAAGAGCAAGGCCGTAAAAAGGGCCACCATGAGTGCGGTAAAGGCCGCAGACCGCCCGATCCGCGATACAGGGAAAAGGGCCTCGCTCGAATCGATCTCGACAAGGAGGGTCCATCCGAGCTCAGGCAGGCACATGGAGGCGCCCGCTACCTCTATGCCCCTGTAGTCCGCATATAGACCCGTCATCTCGCCGCTCCTCTCCAGGCAGGCCGAGACCGGCAACGTGTCCACGCGCTGGATGAATGCGGCCCCGTCCCTGAATATCGAGTCCGTAATCATGAGCCTGTCGCCGTTTACGAGGTATGCCTCGAAGGTCTCGCGGCGGTCGAGGCGGGAGCTCAGTGCGCCGAGGTTTCGCGCCAGCTCGCCCGAGAGGAGCCCCCCTAGCTCGGAGACGCTCACGAAATTGACCAGCACCCCTATGAGCTCGCCCCGAACGTTCTTTATGGGGGCCGAAAAAGCGAGGTCCGGGGTCCCCCGTAAGCCTTGCTGCCGCTCGGAAACCGCGACACCTGACCGCCCTTTCTTAAAAAGGTCCTCTTTCGAAAGGTCCGAATCCAGGAGAGATTTTTCTGTAGATGAGAGCACCTTTCCGAGCGGCGAGAGGACCGCTATCGCGCTTATCTGCCCGTTCAGCGGCAGCTTGTGCGAGATTACATGGCGCTCAATGCCGGTGGCTGACCAGCCGTCCACCGACGCCCTTTCGAGCTCGGATATTATGAGCCCGTCGCTTGCGAAATCCTGGGCTCTGCGTTTCCCGGCCTCGAGAAACTGGTAGACCTGGACCTCGATAGCCTCTGCCATGAGCGTCAGGTCGTCAAGGAGGTACTTCTTGAGCATCTCCTTATTGTCCCTGAACCCGGCCGCAAAGGCGAACAGGATGGGCAGGAGTATTATGACGACCGCCAGGAAGGCCTTGGCCGACAGGGAAAATTTCAGTTTTTTAGTCATTTTTCTCAGGTTTTGCCGGGTCTTTGGGAGAGGGTCGTCAAAGGTGGCTAAGCCGGCCGTTTGGGGAAACGGCGCTGAATCCGACTCTGCCCGGCCCTGCGCAAATCATATAATCAAAGCTCAAAAAAAGCAATCGGACCCCCTGCCCCCTGTGACCTTATCGGCCGTTTTCCCTGTTTATTGAGCTCTTAACTCCTTGACAATGGCACCCGCAAAATGTCATATTGCCGTGAACCAGAGCGGACTGACGCGCCCGAAAGGGAGAGTGGGCTTGGAGGGGGGGTGCCCTCATTCAGGCTTTTTTTTTGCATTTTTCCATAAATTAATATTTTTTGGAGGGCAGGATGCAGTCACTGACAGTCTCATGGATAGGGTACGTGAGCCTCGCGGCATTCGTGCTGGCATACGCGCTCGTGATACTCGAGGAGAAGCTTCACCTCAGGAAGTCTAAACCGGTCATACTCATAGGCTGCCTCATGTGGGCGTTCATCGCCGGGTACGAGGCGATGAACGGCGGCGGCCATGCTGAAGAGCACGTGAAGCACATGCTCGTCGAGATAGCCGAACTCTTCTTTTTCGTCCTCGTCGCCATGACCTACATAAACACCCTGCAGGAGAGGATGGTCTTCGACGCGCTGAAATCGTGGCTCATAAGGAAGGGCTTCGCATACAGGAGCCTTTTCTATATAACGGGCGTAATCACCTTTTTCCTATCTGCCGTCGCGGACAACCTGACGAGCGCGCTTCTTATGGCCACGGTCGTGAGCGCCGTTAGCTCGAACAGGAAGTTCATAGTCATGGGCTTCGTGAACATAATAGTGGCCGCGAACGCGGGCGGCGCATGGAGCCCGTTCGGCGACATCACTACCCTCATGGTCTGGACGGCCGGGAGGGTAAATACACTCGAGTTCTCCGGGATAGTCATCCCCTCGATAGTGAACTGGCTTGTCCCGGCCGCGATAATGTTCCCGTTCCTCCCCAAGGGCAGACCCGAGGGCTCTACCGAGGTCATAAAGATGAGGTACGGGGCCAAGCGCGTCATATTCCTCGGCTTCGCCACAATTGCCACGGCGGTGAGCTTCCACCAGTTCCTTCATCTCCCGCCGTTCCTGGGCATGATGACCGGCCTCGGGTTCCTCATGTTCCTGGGCTTTTATCTTAAGAAAAAGGAACACGCCTTTGCCAGCCATGCCCTTGAGCAGAACTTCGACATATTCAGGAAAGTCGAGAGGGCCGAGTTCGATACCCTGTTCTTTTTCTTCGGCATCATAACTGCGGTCGGCGCGCTCCAGTACATCGGCTATCTGGCGCTCTTAAGCACAAACCTCTACGGCGGGCTCGGGCCGACCTACGCGAACACCGCAGTCGGTGTCATATCGGCCATAATAGATAACATCCCGGTCATGTACGCGGTCCTCCAGATGAGCCCCGAGATGGGCCTTGACCAGTGGCTCCTCATAACCCTTACGGCAGGCACAGGCGGAAGCCTTCTCTCGATAGGCTCCGCCGCGGGTGTCGCCGTGATGGGCGTAAGGAGGGACGTCTACACCTTCATGTCCCACCTCAAGTGGGCCCCGGCAATCGCCCTCGGCTACGTCGCGAGCATCCTGGTCTGGTGGGCCCTGGTAAAGGTATAAGGAAAGTTTGGTTCAGTAAAAAAGCCGCAGACTGAAGGTCTGCGGCTTTTTTGTTGGTGTTATTTTTGAGGGGGCTCACTCCCTGCGCTTGGGTCTCTTCCCGGCCTCAAGGACCCTCTTCCGTATCCTTATTGAAGCTGGCGTGACCTCCACAAGCTCGTCATCCCGGATGAACTCCAATGCCTGCTCGAGCGTGTGGGACTTCGGCGGAAAGAGGAACATCGAATCATCCGAGCCGGAAGCCCTCATGTTCGTGAGCTTCTTCTCCTTTACGGCGTTCACGTCCATATCGTTTTCGCGTGAGTTCTCGCCTATTATCATGCCCTCATAAACGGGAACGCCTTCCTTTATGAAGAGGGTCCCCCTGGGCTGGAGGTTATAGAGTGCGTAGATTGTCGACGTCCCGGCCCTGTCGGCCACGAGCGCGCCCGTCGCCCTCGTCGACATGGGGCCGTGCCACGGCTCGTAACCGTCGAAGAGGTGGTTAAGGAGGCCCGTGCCCTTAGTGTCGGTCAGGAACTGGGAGCGGAAGCCTATGAGCCCCCTTGAGGGTATCCTGAACTCCATCCTCACCCTGCCGTGTCCGTTGTTCTGCATCTTCTGCATACGGCCCTTCCGGGCTCCCACCTGCTGGGTCACAACTCCTATGAACTCCTCGGGCACGTCTATCACAAGGTGCTCCATGGGCTCATGTAGCTTCCCGTCTATCTCCCTGGTGATGGTCTCGGGCATGGAGACTGAGAGCTCGTAGCCCTCCCTCCTCATCATCTCGATGAGGATTGCGAGCTGCAGCTCCCCCCTGCCCATTACCCTGAAGGCGTCTGCCTTCTCGAATTCCACCCTTATTGAAACGTTATAAAGGAGCTCCTTTTCGAGCCTCTCGCGCAGGTTCCTTGAAGTGACGAACTTCCCCTCCTTCCCCGCGAACGGAGAGGTGTTGGGGGAAAAGATCATCGAAATGGTCGGCTCGTCGACCTTAATCCTCGGGAGGGCCATCGGGGCTTCGGCGGACGTGATGGTGTCGCCTATGCAGACGCCCTCCATTCCGGCGAGCGCGACTATCTCGCCGACACCCGCCAGGGCTGCGTCCTTTCTTTCGAGCCCCTGGAAAACGTACAGGGCCGAGGCCTTTGCCCTTACGGTCCTTCCGTCCGCGTGCACCATGGCGACGGTGTCCGCCGCCTTTATGGTCCCGCCGAATACGCGGCCCACCGCGAGCCTACCGACATAGTCGCTGTAGTCGATATTCGTCACAAGGACCTGGAGCGTTGCCTGGCAGTCGCCCTTGGGCGGCGGCACGGTCTTAAGTATCAGCTCGAAGAGCGGCCTCAGGTCGGCCGAGTCCACGTTGAGGTCGATGGTCGCGGTGCCCTTTTTCGCGTTGGTGTAGACGATGGGGAAATCGAGCTGCTCCTCCTTGGCGTCCAGGTCTATGAAGAGGTCGTAGACCTCGTTTATGACCTCCTTTATCCTGGCGTCCGGCCTGTCTATCTTGTTTATGACTATGATGGGCACGAGCTCCAGCTCAAGGGCCTTCTTGAGGACGAACCTCGTCTGCGGGAGAGGCCCCTCGGAAGCGTCGACAAGCAGCAATACCCCGTCGACCATCTTGAGGGTCCTCTCGACCTCGCCGCCGAAGTCCGCGTGCCCGGGCGTGTCTACGATGTTTATCTTGACCCCGTCGTACTCTATGGCCGTGTTCTTGGCCATTATTGTTATGCCCCGCTCGCGTTCAAGGTCTATGTTATCCATGACGCGTTCCTGGACCTTTTCGTTTGCGCGGAAGGTCCCGGCCTGCTTGAGCATCGCGTCAACGAGGGTTGTCTTCCCGTGGTCGACGTGCGCGATTATAGCTATGTTCCTCAAATGAGTCTGTTCCATGTTCACCGGCTCTTTCTTAAGTTTTTAGGGCCTTGAAAAGAATCAGACATTTTACCCTAAAAGGGCCATGCGGTAAAGAGAAAACAGGTACACGCAAAAGAAAAGGCCCCTTTAGGAAAGGGGCCTTTTGGTGCCGCTCAAAGTGAATCCGGAGATTTTCAGGGCCTGAAAACATTATGGCAGCTTATGCAGCCGTCAAGGAGCTTTTTCGTAATGGAACCCATCCTCTGCATGTCGCTTGAATGCGCGGCCTTTGCCAGGGCCTCGAGGTCGGCGTGGAACTCATGGTCCATGCGCTCGAATTCCTTTACCTTCGATGCGTTCTTCCTGAGCTTGACCTTTCCGTGGTGGAGCGCCTCCTGAGTCTTCTCCATGGTCCCGTGCAGGGTTTCGATTGCCTGATGCACCCTGTGCCCGTCCCCGAGGGCGGCTGCCGATACTATTTCCCTGAAGGCGGCGTCGAGCGTTCTCATCTCCTCGATAAGCGCGTTTGCTGTGTTGGGTTTAGGTGCCGAATGGTGCTTGTGGCGGTCGTCAGCGGCGGACGCTATGCCAGTGGCCGCAAAAAGCAGGGCAGCCGTTATAAAGGCCGATACGGTTTTCATCCTTTCACCTCCTGTAAAATGGACACACAGCTTATCACCTCTTCCGTGATGAAAATATGATTTGGGTCATGTTCAGGAGGAGGCGGGAGAACGCTTAAGTGGCCAGGTTCAAGGGCGCCCTTCCAAGCCCTATCCGTATTTTATCTATCGTCTCGATATCCGGCTTGAACGGGAGGTCGATTGGAGGCGCGGGCACCTTTTCTATCCGGTAGTCGCCTGCGAAGGGGGTTGATGAGACCTTGAGGTTATGTGCGGTGACCATCAGCGGCTCGAGGTTCACGACATCCTGTATGTTATAAGCCAGGAGCGTTTCGAGCGCCTTTGGGTTCTTATTTCTTCTCCAGTCTTTCCAGAGGAGGACCGCGAAGTAGCCGTCCACACCATCGAGCCCGCCACGGTCGATGCCTATGAGTTTTTCGCAGCCCTTAAGGCCTCCCTTGAAGCCCAGGTCGCGGAGCACGAATCTCAGGTCGATGTGCGCATGGGGGAGGCGTATGTCCATGCTGCTCTCGATAAAAGGTATGTCAAAGCACCTGCCGTTATAGGTTACGAGGAGCTTGTAGCCGAATATGTCGTCCTTGAATTCGTCGAGGTTCTCGCCCCGGATGTAATAGCGCACCCTCTTCCCGTCGTAGAGGGAGATGGCGGTTATGTAGCCGTGGCTGCCCACATAGCCGTTAGTCTCGATATCTATATAGGCTGCGTCGTCCCTGAAATCGGAAAATATCCGCCAGGACTCCTTTGGAGGAAGGAGCTTTCCGAAAAAGGCAGGGTCGCCGTCCGCAAGCCTCAGGCGTGATTCGTCCAGGACGGACTGGAAGGTGCCTTCAGCGGTCCTTCTGAGCTTGAAATGACCGAGAGGGGAATCCCAGTTCACGATCCCGTTTTCCCAAAGCCTCCGCTCGGTCTTAAGCCCCACGCCCTGGATATGGCAGAAGGTGTTCTTGAGCATCAGGCGTATTCTATCATGGAAGGAATTCGGGTAAAAACGAAAAGGACGTATATACTTAAAAAACCGGCAGCACAGGTTTGAAAGGGGAAAGGGCGCTGCCGGTTTCAAGGGGGCGTGAAATGGTCATACTCGTCCACGGCGGGGCAGGCGCAAAAAAGCCGCTTAAGAGGGGCCTGGGGAAGATAGGCGAGGCGCTCAAAACCGGATATGCGATGCTTGAGAGCGGGGAAGCAGCGCTCGACGCGGTCACCGGGGCCATCGCGTTATTGGAGGACTCCGGGTTCTTTAACGCGGGAGAGGGCTCGAATATCCAGCTCGATGGGGTTAGGCGGCTCGACGCCGCGCTCATGGAAGGAGAGAGCCTCAGGGCTGGCTCCGTAATCGGCCTTGAAGGCTTCAGGAACCCGATAAGGGCCGCAAGGGAGGCTATGGGGCTTCCGAATAATGTATTCACGAATACAGGGGCGGCGAGGATAGCCGAAAAGGCGGTCCTTCCACGCATCGGGCCGCCTTCCGTGAAAGTCCTTGAAAGGCTTGAGATGGCGCGGAAAACGCCTGCAGGCAAACTATACGAAACGTACTTCTCGACGGTCGGCGCAATCGCTATGGACAGGGAGGGGAACCTCGCGGCAGGCTCATCCACAGGCGGGGTCTTCGCGATGCTCCCCGGAAGGGTAGGCGATACGCCCCTTATAGGCTCCGGCGTATACGCGGACAACCATCTTGGAGCGGTCTCGTGCACCGGGAGGGGCGAGGACATATTGAGGCTATGTCTCGCAAAGGAGGTCTCGATGCTAATGGGTCGAAGGGCCGCGTCTCAAACCGCAAGGGCAGCGCTTAAGCGACTTGCCGGGTTGGGCTTCCAGGCTGGATTCCTGGCCCTGGATAGAATCGGGAGGTACGCGATTGCGCATACGACCGCTTATATGGCTGCGGGCGTTGCAGGCCCGGAAGGGGTCTTTATCGGAAAGAGCTTCGAAACGGCCGGCTAGCGAGGCTCGTCTACCATCATATAGACCATTTCGGATTCGGCGCTTACCTCCACTATGGCGTGCTCCTCGCCTGGCTCGACCACAAGGAGGTGGCCACTTTTCAAAAGGATAGGCTCGCCCATGACGCTAAAGGTAATTGCGCCCCTTACGCAATAAAAGACCTCGGATGAGTTGTCGTGCGTGTGGGCCGACGCGGTCGCCCCCTGCTCGAGCACGATGTGGCTTATCCTTTTAACGCAGGAGACCGGTCCCTCGAGGAGGATTTTCTTTTTAAGCTCCGGGTCGTGTGATACGGGCCTTTCAGGCGCGCCTTCGAGGGAATAATGCCTCATGTGGAAAGGATATACGATATCGGGGTTATTTCAAGGCAAGCGGCGCTTCACTCAATGACCAGGACCGGGACCGGCGAGGAGAAGTCTGTCCCATCCCCGAGCTGGCCGGAGGTATTCCTTCCCCAGCAGGCGACCCTCCCGTCATCCAGGCCGGCGCAGGAATGGAAAAAGCCTGCGGTTACGGAAGTGGCCGTTGTCAGGCCCGCTGTCTGAACCGGGTTTGTGGTGGTGGTCGGCGAAGCGCCGTCCCCAGGGGGTACGAACCCGGCAAAGCTCCCGTTTCCAAGCTGCCCGTCGGCGTTTTCACCCCAGCAGAAGACCCTCTTATTCGAGAGCGCGGCGCAGGAATGCGATAGTCCCGCGGCGATGGAGACCGCCTCAGAGACGCCCGGCACTATGAGCGTGCTGGATGAAGTGAGGTTTGGGGCGGGCCAGAACGAGCCGAGCTGCCCGGAGGAATTATCCCCCCAGCACCGGATTGACGAGTCGTCGAGAAGGGCGCATGTGTGGTTCTCCCCGGCGCTCAATGAGACCGCGTTCGAAAGGCCCGTGACCTCGACGGCGGTCGTCGAGCCGAAGCCGGTCGGGATGCCCGCATTCCCGAGCTGGTCGAAAAGGCTTGATCCCCAGCACCGGGCCCCGCCGCCCGAGACGAGGGCGCAGGTATGAGTGCCGCCTGCGGAAACGGCAGTGGCACCGGTGAGGCCTGTAACCGCGACCGGGGAGGCCGAGTGCGCGAAGGAGCCGTTTCCGAGCTGCCCGAATTCGTTATTTCCCCAGCACGCGACCGTGCCGCCGGAGAGTACCGCGCAGGTATGCGAGTTCCCGGCGGAGATTGAACCAACACCGGTCAGGCCGGATACCTCTATCGGGGTGGTCGAGCTCGCCTCTAGGGCGTTTCCGAGCTGGCCGAAGGCGTTCCTGCCCCAGCAACGGACAGTGCCGTCCGGGAGAAGGGCGCAAGCGTGCGTCCTTCCCGCAGAGATCTCGACCGGGCCGGCAAGGCCCTCTACCCTGACAGGGAAAGGAGAATCGAGCCTCCCGCCATTTCCGAGCTGGCCGTCGGAATTTTCACCCCAGCATGCGGCAGAATCGCCCGAGGCGGCGCATGTATGGAAACCCCCGGCGGAAAGCAAGGTAGCCCGTAGCTCCGTGCCGTCGTCACCGTTACCGCAGCCCCACAGGGCCGGGAAGAGAAGGGCCAACAGGAACCGCTGGAATTGCGACATTCACTCCCCCGATGCGCAGTTTCACGACCGATTAAGTATTCCGCAAAAAAAGGGAGTGTCAAGGCCCTGGCTGGGATGCTTGTAATTGACCGGAAGGCCGTTTTCTGCTATTTTAAACTGAGTTTCCAGCAGGGGTATCCATGGGCAAGGGAAGGATTCTCGTAATCGATGATGACGCGTTCTTCAGGGTCCTTTGCTCTGATATGCTGGCGGGCGGAGGGTACTCTGTAAAAACCGCTTCCTCCGGAAAAGAGGCCCTGGCCGTCATCGAGGACGAAAGCTTCGACATTGTCATGACAGACCTCGTGATGCCGGACTTAAGCGGCATAGAGGTGCTGGAAAGGGTAAAGCAGCAAAACACCCTTACGGACGTCATCCTCGTTACTGGCCACGGCTCGATAGAGTCGGCCATAGCGGCCCTTAGGAGCGGGGCTTTCGACTATATAATGAAACCGCTCAATGAGGCGGAGCTCCTCCATACGGTCGGGAGCTGCATGGAGAAGCGAAAGCTCCTCGAAGAGAACCAGGAGATGCGCCAGTCGCTCCGGCTCTTTGAGGTGAGCCGGGCAATAACCACCACCCTCGACATACCCAGGCTTTACGAACTCACCCTCGACGCGCTCCTCCAGACGGTCCCCGCAGACTCAGGCATAGCCACTTTTTATGAAAGCGATCTAAGGACCCTCGCCGTCAAGGCGTCCAGGCACATAGACCCGGAGCAGGCCGAACGGCTCGCCGGGTTCTTCAAGACCATCTTCGAGGGCGATTACGAGGCCAGGCCCGAGATAAAGGTCTTTTCAAAATCGGAGTTCGACTTCGCGGAAAACGGGCCGCTAAAGGGGTTCGAGTCCTTCATCGTCGCGCCCCTTGCCAGGGGGCAGAAGGCCATCGGCTACTTCATCCTCCTCTCCCGCAAGCCGAAAGAGGAATACCTGGAAAAGGACCTTATGAACGCCTCGTTCATAGCCGAGCACGCCTCGACCGCCTATGAAAACGCCGAGAAGTACGCGGATGCCAAGGAGATGGCGTTCATAGACAGCCTCACGAACCTTTATAACGCCAAATACCTGGACCTCGTCCTCGACAAGGAGATTAAAAGGGCGGACAGGCTCAGGATGCCCGTTACGGTCCTTTTCCTCGACCTGGATAATTTCAAGAACGTGAACGACTCCAACGACCACCTCGTCGGCTCGAAAGTGCTCGTGGAGTTGGGGCATCTTCTCTTGAAATGCGTTAGGGAGGTGGACACGGTCATAAGGTACGGGGGCGACGAGTTCGTTATCATACTGGCGGACGCGGACCACAGGGCCGCGATGCAGGTCGCGAACAGGATACGGGCGACCATAGAAAGGCACGAGTTCGTGCAGGCAGAAGAGAAGCTTGTCTTGAGGATAACCGCCTCGATAGGTGTCGCGACCTACCCCACTCACACGAGGGACATGCGCGAGCTCTTGAAGACCGCCGACAAGGCCATGTACAAGGCCAAGGACCTTTCGAGGAACACGGTCTTCCTCGCGCCCATTCCGGAAATCGCAGCCCCCAAATAGAGACTAAACTCCCCTGGCAGGTTGCTCACGACTATTTTAGCTTGTCATTCTGAGCAAGCGAAAAATCCCGGCGCTAATCGAATCAACAAATCACGAGCTTCTTATCTCCCCCCGTCTTGGGGCTCGACACAGCCAAGGAAGCTACCGCTTGCCCGGGCGAGCTCCGCTGCCAGGGCCTTTATCCTCTTCATGTCCGTCTTTCCGGTCGCTGTTACCGGAAGCTCCTCGACGAAAAAGAAACTGTCCCGCTTGGGGAGCCAGAGCCGAGGGAGGTCCGTCCCGGCCAGCGCCTTCCAGGCCTCTTCGGGCGCTGTCTCCCTTTTCGTATAAAGGGCCACAAGCCGTTCCCCCCGCGCCATGTCGGGCACTGCCGTTACGACGCAATCCGAAGAAAGCGCGCATGCGAGGGCTTCCTCTATCCTTATGTGCGGTATCATCTCGCCGCCTATCTTGCTGAACCGGGCGAGCCTGTCGAGTATCGTTATGAACCCGTCTTCTCCTATGGAGGCTATGTCACCGGTAACATACCACCCGTTCCTTAAGACGCGCGAAGTGGCCTCAGGGTCCCCGAGATAGCCGAGCATGAGGTTCGGCCCCTTAACGAGGAGCATCCCTTCGCTACCGGGCGGTAGCTCCTTGCCCGTTTCAGGACTGACCACCTTGGCAGAGACGCCGGGTATGGGGTGGCCTACGGTGTCCGGACGCGAGCCCCTCTGGCGCACCCCGCCGTGCTCGATATCCGGGATGTTGACCGAGACAACGGGAGACATTTCCGTACAGCCATAGCCCTCAAGGAGGTCGAGACCGAACCTGGATTTGAACTCCGCGGCCACTTGGGGCTTAAGCTTCTCCGCGCCCGCGACGGCATACCTCAATGAGGCGAAATCCCCCGGCTCGCATTTTTTGACGTAATGGGAGAAGAATGTGGGCGCGCCCATTATCATGGTGGCGCGGTATTTCCGCGTAAGCTCGCCTATGCCCCTCGCGTCCATGGGGTTCGGGTGATAAACCGACCGGAAGCCAGAAAGGAGCGGGAACCAGATGGTCGCCGTGTAGCCGAATGAATGGAAGAAGGGGAGCGTGCCCATTATGGTGTCCCTGTGGGAATGGACGAATATCTGCTGGAGCCCCTCGACGTTGGAGATGACGTTGTGGTGAGATAGCATCACGCCCTTCGGGACGCCTGTCGAGCCGCTCGTGAATATGATGGCAGCAAGGCCCCTGGGGTCTTTATTTACGCAGTAGAGCGCCGAGATGAGGCGGGCCGGGAAAAGCAAAGCGGCAGCCATGCCGAGAAGGCGCCCGGTCCCGGAGACCTTTGCCATTACGTCTTCGAGGAAGAGCATCCTCCCGTCCCGCTCGATGCCCGCCTTTTCGATAAAGGCCCTTGAGGTGATTATCTCGCGGGCGCCGCTTTGCGAAACGGCGGACTCGAGGGCCTCCTTGCTAGCGGTGAAGTTAAGGTTCACCGGGACCTTTCCGGCCATGAGAAGCGCTATATTCGCGAGGGCCCCTGCAACGCTCGAAGGCAGAAGCAGGCATACCTTCTCTCCCTTGAGGTTCGAGGCGGCCCACCTCGAAAGGACTATAGCCCCGGCGAGCGCCCTTGCCCAGGAGAGCTTCTTTCCGGTAGAGTCGGCCATGCAGAACGAGAATAGGCGCGAGCGGGCTTCCCTGACGAAACCGAGGTGTAAAAGGTCCTGAGGGGTGCGCCTGTGGTCGTGGGCCGCGCTCCCGAGCTCCATCACGGCCTGCCTTACATCCTGCGCCGTCCCCTTATGGATGGGCTTTCCGAAGGAGACGGTGACCGGGTAGGGAAAGTGCGTTGGGAACTTCCAGAAGAACTTCATGCCCTTGAAGCTGAAGACCGAGCCCCAGACCCGGTCGAGGTGGACCGGGATTATCGGGACGTCGAGGCCGTCTATTATCCTTTCAAAACCCTTCTTGAACGGAAGGAGGTTACCGGTCCGGGTTATGGCTCCCTCGGCGAATATGCAGACCATGTGGCCGGCCTTGAGCTCGTCCCTCGCGCGCGAGATGGACTGGAAGACCTCTTTCCTGTTGCCGTCGGCTATGGGCAGGGCCTTCATGAGGCGCAAAAGCCACTGTATGGGTTTTATGTTGTAGAAGTACTCGTAGATGAGGAACCTTATGAAGCGCTGAACGCACGCCCCCACGAGAAAGGCGTCCACGAACGACATGTGGTTTGATACGAGGAGCGCAGGACCCGTAAGCGGAACGTTCTCCTGGCCGACCACCTTTATCTTGTAGAGGGTATGGGTAAGCATCCAGAGGATGAAGCGAGTTAGGAAGTCCGGCAGGGCCTTAAGTACGAATACGGTCGAGAGGAGCGTCACCACGCCGAAGGCGAGTATTATTTTATCTGCCGCAAGTCCCAGTGTCTCTGTCGTCACCCAGAGCACGCCCGAGGCGGCGAGAATGCCGCAGGTGTTGAAGAAGTTGTTGGTTGCGATTATCCGGCCCTTCTCGTCCGCCGCGCTCTTCTGCTGAAGGAGCGCGTTAAGGGGAACTATGAAGAGTCCGCCTGAAAAGCCGAGCATGAGCATGGCCGCCCCGGTCCGCGGGTACGAATCCGGCGAGAAGGCGAGGAGGAGAGAAAAGAGGCCCATGCCCAGCCAGCCGAGCGGCACGAGCCCGGGCTCTACCTTGTCGCCCGATAGCCTCCCGGCCGTGATGCTCCCCAGCCCTATGCCCACCGCGAGGAATACTATGAGTATACCGACCCAGAGGTCGGTAAGGCCCATTACCTCTTTCCCGAGAAGTATTATGACCATCTGGAGGAGCGAGCCGAGAAACCAGAAATATGTTATGCCGCAGACGGTGAAAAGGAGGAGCCTGTTCTTAAGGAGGCTCCGGGAGCCCTTGCCGATTTCCGAGAAGGGGTTCCATTTGAAGCTCTTGACCGCGCCGGAATCCGTGACGATCGGCACGCCGAAGCTCATGAGCATGCCGACAAGGGCCGTTACCACGAGGACGAGGCCCACGACCGTTAGCCTATCGCTCCAGGCCGAATACATTATTGTCCCGAGCGAGGTGCCGAGTATTATTGCCAGGAAGGTGGACATCTCAAGGAGGCCGTTTGCGCGCGAGAGGTCCCTGTCCGGCAGCATCTCGGGCACTATGCCGTACTTTGCGGGGCTGAAAAATGTTGAGTGGAGCGCCATGAGGAAGAGGGTCCCGAGCATGAGCTCGATCCTTCCGGACCAGAGCGCGGCGAAGCCGAAGAGCACCGCGACTACCTCGAATCCCTTGGTGACGATTATGACTGTCCGCTTGTTGAAGACGTCCGCAACGTGGCCAGCGTACCCGGAGAAGAAGAAGAAGGGGAGTATGAAGACCGCGCCCACCATTGAGAGGTACGCCCCGCCGGAAGCGCCTTCCGAGCCCGCGATGTTCACGGCCACGAGGGACAGGACTATCTTGAAGGCGTTGTCGTTGAACGCGCCCAGGAACTGTGTCCAGAGGAAGGACTGGAATCCCATGGACTTTATGAGGTCTTTATATCTGCCTATGCTCATTTAGATATTGATTCAGGGAGTTGTCTTCTTTCTTACACGGGCTCAGCCTGCGAGGTCATATCGGTTCCGACGGGCGTCACGGCAATTAAAAAGCAAAGGCCTATTATACCCCAATAGGGCCCCGGATGGGGCAAAAAGCAGGGCCGCCCTGGATGAGGGCGCTTGCTTCATACCCGATATTCGGGCCAAAGGGCTTTTTTGGCAATAGAGCGAAATCAGGGCGGCACAAGGGTGGAAAGGAGGTTTTTAGGAATTTCGGCTTTTTCCGGTCCCTGGCATCCGCGCCGATAAAAGCGGACTCCCGCCGGGCGGGGCCCGGCAAATAAAAAAAACCCCTCAGTGCCTGAGGGGTTTCTCTTTGAAAGGGGATTACCTTTCGTGCGGGAGCTTGTAGCCGACCCCGGCGAACTGGATGTTCTCCGGGTCGTCGCACCTCGGCGGAGAGACCGCGTGCACGCCGCCGCACTTGGGGCACTTGCCGACAAAGGTCTTCAATGTAAAGGCCTCGCCGCACCCCTGGCACTTGGCGTTCAGGCCGCCGTCCGGGATGGGGGCGTTCCTTACCCCGCCGCCGTGCGCGTGATAGACGAACTCCACGAGCTCAAGACCTTCAGAGAACGGGCCGCCGCCGGCAGGCCCGCAACTTCCGCAACCTTCACCCATAAGACCTCCTGAAAAAGAAAATAAGCTATTGGAAAACTTACATTAAAGGATACTACACTTCTTCAGGCCGTTCAAACAAAAATGTTTGCCGCCCCGGATAATCTCATAACCTGATATTTCATTGAATGATGTCTCCAGCAGGTATCCGTTCTCGCGGACGAGGTTCCTGAAGGCGTCCTCAATGTCCATGCCGTCCGCGAAGCCTATGACTTGGCAATTTTCGATGTCAGGCTCATCAGAATCAGAACCGGGCTGAAATGTAAACCCTTCCGACGTTATGAAAATAAATGACCTCATGCCGGACCTCCGAAAGTTTTTTGAGCCCTGCACGTTTATAACCTTTTTCAAAAATCCCTTCAAGAGCCTGTTTGTAAAACCGCTTGTCATGATGGAGATGATTTTGTATTCTGAGTTCCAATGGACCTGTACTTCGACATAAGTAAATCCAGGGGGTATAAAAGCCCTTCGCAGATCGCCCGCGTCCTTACCGAGGATTGGGGGCGGCGGAACCTTTTCTGCGCCTCCTGCTCGCGCTCTTCCCTCGTTACTTCGAAAGACAACACGAAAGTCCACGATTATGTTTGCGCCTCCTGTGGAGAGACCTATCAATTGAAGAGCCAGCGGAATCCGCTTGGAAACAAGTTCGTGGATTCGGCTTATCAGCCGATGATCGAATCCATTCGGGAAAACCGCGCTCCGAACCTGCTCCTCCTGCATTACCATCCGGTGGAGCGCTGCGCGGAGAACCTGATTATAGTGCCCAGATTTTTCCTCTCCGAATCGTGCATAGAGGCGAGAAGACCCCTTTCGGAAAACGCGCGCCGCGCGGGATGGGTGGGCTGCAATATAGTCCTTAAGCAGCTTCCGCCTGACGGAAGGATCCCGGTCATAAGAGATAGGCAGGCAATGAACAAAGGCCGGGTCAGGCGGGAGTTCAGGAAGTTCAGATTTCTGCTCGAAAAAAGAAGCGAGCTACGGGGCTGGACCGCGGACGTGCTTAAGATCGTAAGGGACTTGGGAAAAAAAGAATTCAGCCTCGAAGAGGTGTATTCAAGGGAAGGTGAGCTTGCAGGGCTCCACCCCTATAACAGCCATATCAGGCCCAAAATACGCCAGCAACTGCAGCTTCTGAGGGACAAGGGAGTTTTGAGGTTCATCGGAAACGGGCGTTACGTCCTTCTCTAAACCCTCTCGTACGGGTCCCACAGTTTCTTGAACTCGTCAAGCGCGAACCTGTCGGTCATGCCCGCTATGTAGTCGCAGATCACCCTTTCCTTGCCGTGCTTCTCGATTTCCATGCAGGTCTTCGGCGGCAGGAGCTTCGGCTCCCTCATGTAGACGGTAAAGAGGTTCCTTAGAATCCTCCGGGCCTTATCAGCCATCCGTATGACCCTGTGGTGGTTGTAGAGGTTGGCTTTGAGGAATCTTTTAAGCTCCCGGTTTCTCGCGTCCATTTCCGGGCTGAAGCTCGCGATATTCGCCCGACGCGCCCTCACGTCCTCAATAGAGCCTATGCCCTCGTCGGCTACGGTCTTCAGGATCGTATTCACGAGGTCCGTGACCTGCGCGTTTATTATCCTTATGATGGTCTGTGAGACGAGTATCTTCCTGTCCTCTCCGGGGTAGAGGGCCTTAACCTCGTTAAAGTGCTCCTTCCAGAGCGCGACCTCCTTAAGGGAGTCGATATCTATCATGTCGGAAGACAGGCCGTCGTCTATGTCGTGGTTGTTGTAGGCTATCTCGTCGGCTATGTCCACAATCTGGGCTTCGAGCGAGGCCGAGCTTCCGCCGTCGTATTCGGAATTTAAGCCGGGGCGGTCGTGCTCGGAGGAGTGCTTCACAATGCCTTCCCGCACTTCATAGGTGAGGTTCAGGCCGTTAAAGCCCGGGTACTTCCTCTCAAGCTCCTCGACTATGCGGAGGCTCTGCCCGTTGTGCTCGAAGCCGCCGTGCCCCTCCATCAGGTGGTTTAGCGCGTCCTCGCCGGTGTGGCCGAAGGGCGGGTGCCCGAGGTCGTGGGCGAGGGCTATGGCCTCGGCAAGGTCTTCGTTAAGGCCGAGGGCGCGGGCGATGGTCCGGGATATCTGTGCCACCTCTATGGTGTGCGTAAGCCTGGTCCGGTAGTGGTCCCCCTCATGGTATACGAATACCTGGGTTTTGTACTCGAGCCGCCTGAAGGCGTGGGAGTGGATTATCCTGTCCCTGTCCCTCTGGAAGGGGGTCCTGAAGGGGTGCTCGGCCTCCGCGTGCCTCCTGCCTTTTGATGCGCCGCTCCAGGCCGCATAGGGCTGAAGCCTCCTGGATTCCGCCTCGATGTGATTTTGAGCTTTGGCCATTGACTTTTCCCCGGAAGATAATAGAATTAATGCATGAGAACTCTCGTCCTCATCCTGGCTGTAGCGGTGCTTGCGGGTTGTTCGGTCATGCCCAGGGGCGTCCTGAGGGCAGTTGACCAAGACATAACCCTCGACCAGGTCCAGGCCAACCCGGATCGCTATCTCGGCTCGAACGTCCTCTGGGGCGGCATAATCCTCGGCGCCGAGAACCTCGAAGACGTAACCGAGATAGAGGTGCTTGAGACGAGCCTCGGGTTTGACGAGCGCCCCAGTAACGGAACCTCAAAGGGCAGGTTCATAGTCCGGTCACCGGGGTTCCTTGATACCAACATATACTCCAAGGACAAGCGGATAACCGTGGCCGGGACTGTAAGGGCTGTCGAGAGGAGGAGGATAGGCAGGATGGAATATCCCTATCCGGTCCTCGAACCCATTGAGGTCAGGCTCTTCGACCCGACCGAGGAAAGATACCCTTACCAGGACCCCTACTTCTACGGGCCGTTCTATCCGTACGGGCCCTATGGCCCGTTTCATCCCTTCAGTCCCTATTACCCCTTCGGCCCGAGGCGGCCGTTCTATCCTTATCCGTTCTTCCCATGACAATCTGCTGAAAAATCCCAATCTGCTGTGTCGTTTAAAATTGGACACTCCGGCGTACAAGAAAAGTACGCCTCATGCTCATGTTTCGACTCCTTGCATCTTGAGCTTTTTGAGCGGACTGCATGAGATCTTTTGTTTTGAAGCAAACTGCTAATCCTTTATCGGCGAGCAGCCGTCCTTCACGCCCCTTAAAAACTCCATGTACTCGTCGTAATAATCGTCCATGAACTCGAAGACGTTCCTGCCTTCGGTATCCAGCCCTTTTTTAACCTTTAGGAATTCCTTGAAGGTCATGGTTTACCCTTTTAATCTCTTAAGGTTTGAATTCCCACCCTTTGGAGCGCGTTTGTTTTTGACTTTTCACCCTTGATGGGGGGCTGGGAGGGGGTGAAGGAATTTCACCCTCCCCTCGTCTCCCCTCCCGTCAAGGGAGGGGAGGTTTGTAGATACCCCGCTACTTGCGGGGTAGTTCATTCATGCTTCCGCGATAGGGTATCGGGTCCGTTACCCCGGCCTCCCTGAACCCCCGGAGCCGGAGAAGGCACGAGTCGCACTCCCCGCAGGCAGCCTCCTCGTCGCTGTAGCAGGACCATGTGAGATTGAACGGGGCCCCGAGTTCGACGCCCTTTTTTACTATCTCTGATTTCCTGAGGCTTATCAACGGGGTGACTATCCGTATCTCCGTTTCCGGCCTGGTCCCGAGGTTTGCCGCCCTCTCGAACGCCTTGAAAAACTCGAGCGTGCAGTCCGGGTAGCCGGAGCCGTCCTCCTCGACCGCGCCGATGTATATCTCCTCTGCCCCGGTAACCTCCGCCCAGGAGACGGCTATTGAAAGCAGGTGCGCGTTCCTGAACGGTACATACGTCGCTGGCACCTCTTTCCTCTCAAGCTCACCGCCCGGAACGTCGATGTTCATGTCGATCAAAGCCGAGCCGCCTATGAGCCTCAGGTGGCTTATATCCACGATGAGCCTTTCGGTTACGCCGTAGAAATCGGCTATGGCGTTAAACGACTTAAGCTCCCTGGCCTCGGTCCTCTGGCCGTAGTTTACATGTAGGAACGCGCACTCGCCCTTTTTCGCGGCCCAGGCCGCCGTTACAGTACTGTCCATGCCCCCGCTCAAGAGGACTATCGCCTTGCCCATACAGGAGATTAAAGCACATAAGGCTTGGACGGCTCAACCGAAAATTGAGGAGAATACCATCCTGACCCGCTCCGGGAGGGGGTCCTCTGCCCAGGAAACGATGTGAGGCCCGGATATCTGCTCGAACAGGGCTTTCTGCCTGAGATAGATGTCCCAGTCCGCATCAGAGACCGCCTTACCCGGCTCGGCCAGCCTCCCCCGGAGGCGCTCCCTTATCGTGGAATTCCGGGCAGTGCACTCGACGGTGTTGACGATAACGCGCTTCCTGGCTGCCATCTCCCTGGCCTTCAGAAGGCGCTTCCGCTTCCCGAAGGTCGCGTCCAGTATGACGGAGCGCCCTTCCCCCAGCAGATCCGAAGCACGACTTATAAGCGCCTTGTAAGTCCTCTCGGTGAAATCCTCGGAATAAATGCCCTGGCCAAAGGGCTCCGTCCTTCTCTCGTAAGGCGAAAGGCCGGCGAGCTCCTTCCTGACAGCGTCTGAAGAGAGGTGGACGAAATTGGTATGCAAGGCTATTTGAGCCGCGAGCGAGGATTTTCCTGTCCCGGAAAGGCCCGAGATTATAATGAGCATGGGCTTGAACCCGCCGGATGCGTAGAGCCCTGAAAGATGGAAATGGCAGGCGGCGCGGAGAAAGGAGGCTTCCCTCTCGGCCTCACCGACCTCCGGCTCGGAGGCCTTGAAGCCCTCGACCTTGCCCCGGACAAACGCGCGGTAGCACCTGTAGAAGTCCATGAGGCGGCTGCCTTCGTAGTCGCCGGTTTCGTGAAAGTACGCTTCGTCAAAGGCCGAGGAAAGGGCGTGCCTGTTGAGGAAATCGAGGTCCATCGAGAGAAAGGCGGCATCTGCGATTACGTCCGAGTACCTGAAGCGCTCGTTAAACTCTATGCAGTCGATTATCTGGACGCCGTTGTCGATGAAGACGTGCTCGGAATGTATGTCGCCGTGGCAGTCCCTTATGAAGCCGTTCCTTGTCCGGCTCTCAAGGAGAGGGGCCTCGAAAGAGAGAAAGCCCTCGGTATGGTCCCTTATCAAATCGTGGAGCCTTTGGCTAACGGTCCGGCCGATAAAGGGGAGGGTCTGTGAGAAGTTCTCGCCGGTATTCCTCCTTATGGACTCTATCGAGCCGAAGCCGGATATACGCGCGTCCGTGCCGGCTCCAGCGTGGAACGAGGCTACGGCGCGCGCGACCTGCGCTGCCGTCTCTTGTGTAGCCCGGTCCGACGCGATGAGGGTCGAGAGGCACTTTCCATTATCGAGCCTTTTCATCTTGACCGCGTATTCGATCGCATTCCCTGGCCCGCCCATGAAAAAGGCGCCGTCCTCCTCCGAAATGGCTGAGACACCGAGGTATGCGTCCGGCGCAAGCCGGCGATTTAGCCGCACCTCCTCCTCGCAGAAGAAGCGGCGCTTCTCAAGGGTGGTAAAGTCCAGGAAGCCGAAATCGACGGGCTTTTTTATCTTGTAGACGAAATCCGGCGTGAACAGGAGATACGAGACGTGGGTCTGGCGGAGTTCGATTTCCGAAGGGCGCTCAGGGAATGCCTCGGGCCTCAAAAGCCCCTCTATGAGCCGGGCAGGTCCATCCACGGTTCCCCCTCATCATCTTGAATGGTGTAGAGGCCGGGAAGGCCCCTCAGCATTTCCTTGTGATCCATCCCGTAGCCGACGACAAAACCGGGCCCAATGACCGCTCCAATGTAGTCGGCCCTTAGCTCCGGGGCCCCGCCTTCGCGCTTAAGGAGCGTGCAGAGCCTTATGGAGGCCGCGCCCCTGTCGGAGAAGTACTTCATGAGCGCCTGTGCGGTGTGCCCCCTGTCTATGATGTCCTCTACTATTATCACGTCGCGCCCGCTCAAGTCCGCGGTTATGTCCCGGACGATCAGGACGTCCGCTGCCGGGGTGTCGCGGTGCCCGTAGCAGGCGGTCTGGATGAAGTCGACCTCGTGCCCCACCTCGAGTTTCCTCACGAGATCCGAGAGGAAGAGAAAAGCGCCCTTGAGCACGCCCACGAGCAAGGGAGTCCGGCCCCTGTAATCGGAATTTATCTGACGGGCGAGCCGCTCTACTATTTCGTTTATTCCTTGTGGCGGGATAAAGGGCTTAAGGTTCATCTCAGGGGTCCGGATTTTAATTAAGCATATAATCACGGCCCTCCCGTGTCAAGGCGGAGTTGGACTTGAATTGAGGTTATCCGGTGTGCTACATATTTACAAACACCTTAACCCTCAAACGCAGGGGAGAAGAATGATAATACAGTGCGACAGGTGCGGGACCAAGTTCCGCCTGGACGATTCACGGATAAGCGGCAAGGGTGTAAGGGTCCGGTGCACCAAATGCCAGAACGTCTTCATGGCCGCGCCCCCTCCGCCGGTCGAGGAAATACAACTGGAGGATATCTTCGGGGCTGCGGCAGACGAAACGGCGGCTGATGCTGCAGGGCCGAGGCGGGATAAGTCCGGCCGTAAACCCGTCAAGGATGAAAAAAAAGAAAACCTCGCCTTTGACTTCAGGGAGGGCTCGGAGGGGGAAGCCCCTTCGCGTCATGAGCCCGGACAAGACCCGGAGATTGAAGGCGGCCTCGGTTCGGATGCCGGGTCGGATGGAGACGATTCCGGGGAAGCACCAGGCGGCCAGGGCTTTGAGTTCAGCCCCGAAGGCGGAGCCCGGGAAGAGAAAAATGAATGGGGCCTAGGGGATGAGAAGGACGATTTCAGCTTCGGCTTCGAAGACCCTGAAAAGGACCATGTTGAAGAGAAAAAAAAGGAAATAAAAGAAGAAGTAAAAGAGGACGAGGACGAAATAAACTTCAGCTTCGAAACGCCTGAGCTCGTAAATAGAGAGGCGGCCCCCTCCCTCCAGGGCGCGCTCGCGGCAGAGGCTCAGCAGGCGGCCGGGGCAGCCAGGGAAAAGGCGATACCCTTTGCCGCCTCGGGCTACGCCAAAGAGGCCCTTGTCCCAGAGAAGGCTCAGCAGCAAAAAGCCGCCGGGGACGATTTCAAGGAGATACTCTCCCAGAACCTTTCGAGGGAGGACCTTCCGGCCTTTGAGGATAGCGGCGAGGAAGAGGTGCGGGAGAGGGGAGGCGCCAGAGCGCGTAAGCCCCCTGCATCACTGGGTCTGATGATAGCCGTTCTCATAGTTATTGTAGGAGGCGGCCTCGTTTACTTCACCGGGGCCATAGACAAGCTTGCAGAGGCGCTTACGCCCGGAGAGGCGAAGGTAAAGACCGTAGGCATAGAGACGATAGAGGGCTATTACGCCGAGAACAGTAATGTCGGCAGGATATTCGTCATCCAGGCACGCGTAAGGAACCTGACCGAAGAGCCGCAGGAGATAAAGGCCGCAACCGGGGCCATCTACGACCGGAGCGGCAAAAAACTCGGCTCGCGCTCCGTATCGCCCGGCAGGGTGGTATCGCTCGAGGAAGTGGGGAGCCTCTCCAGGGAAGACCTCCTCAAGTCCTTCAAGGACCCGTCCGGCGGCATCATACCGCCAAGGGGCACGGTGCCTGTGATGGTCGTCTTTACCGAGGCGGAGGGAGTGGCCGAGTACGGCATAGACATCGTAAGGTAACCGCCCTTCGGGAAATCGATGCGACGCCTTGAGGGCATAGCAGAGAATCTCCTTTCCGGACTTTCGGCCCTGCCCGAGAAGAGGATGAGGCTCGGGCTGTTAGCAAGGACCCTGGCCGCCCTCCCTCCCGAGGACGCCGCCAACCTCATCGAGATAATCTACGGGATGGACCCCCGCGATGCGGGCGTGTCGATAGTCCGCGCCATGATGGTGGACCATGACGCGCTCGGGAGCGCCCTTGGCCGTGTCTCCGATTCCATTTACCTCGCGGCCCTCAGGCTTGGCCTTTCAAGGGTAGAGAGGCTCTTTAACGATTTCGAGCCCTTCAGGGACGGGGTGAGCGGCTATGAGGAAGAGGAGTTCGTCAAAACCGGCCACCTCACGTTAGGCGAGCGGAGAAGCCTCTCAAAATCGCACCGCTACAAGGACATCGAGAAACTCCTTACCGACCCGGACCCTGTCATAGTAACGAACCTCCTCAATAACACCAGGATAACCGCAAGGGAGGTTTTGAAGATCGCCTCCAAGCGGCCAAACTCGCCCCATGTACTTAAGCTCATCGCCCTCCACAGTAAATGGTCCGGGAGGTACGAGGTCATGAAGGCCGTATCGAGAAATCCTTATGCCTTTCCGAGGGTCTCCATGGCCCTTATCGAGGGGCTCCTTGCCCAGGACCTCAAGGAAATAGCCGAGGACAATACATTGCACCCGGAGCTTAAAGAGGCGGCAAGGGATCTTTTGAAGAAAAAAGAGAAAGGCTAATACGAAGTTGTCTGGTTTTGAGAAACCGGAAAAAGGCAGACAGGGATTGTGAGGACCGGGAGGTTACGGCTGTACGGCCGGAGGAGGACTACTTCAGGCGTTCCTTTTCGTCCCTTGGCGCGGCGTCCAGGTCGGTTTCGCTTGAAGACCTCTTGAAATTTTTTATGGCCTTGCCAAGGCCAGAGCCTATCTCCGGGAGCTTTCCGGCCCCGAAGATGACGAGGATGATGACCAGTATGAATATAAGCTCTGTTGTGCCGAGCCCGAACATTGTATTACCCCGCTCTAATGTGTAAAATACGGATAGGCGCTTTTTAAGTCAACCCACTTGAAATTCTGACAGAAATACAGGTGCATGTCAACCGAAACCTTCCCGGGCCCCCAAGGCCGCATATCGCGTACCTTTTTGATTTTCCTTGCGCTTTCCGTGCTCTTGCACTTCCTGGCGCTTTGGGCGTCCACACTTCTGCCTGAAGATGCCGTCCGGAGAAAAGAGGCCCGCGCCCCCATACCTGTCGAGATACTGGATCCGCCGCGTCCCGGAGAGGAGAAGAGGAGCATCCCTGTAGCCGAGGCGCCCAAGGCAGAGCCTGATAACATCTCGCCGGCAAAAAAGCCGCCTTCGGTCTTTGCGGATAAAGACCAGAGCGTAAAAAAGGAGACCGTGCCTCCCCCTGCCCCGCCCAGTCAGATGGCGCAAAGAGCCCGTCCGGCAATGCCCCGGATCGAGCCGTCATTGGAGGAAGCCGGAGAGGCCCGAAAAGCGCCCCCCCTGTCCGGTTCCGGAGAGACCGAAAGAGAAAAATCCGGGCCAAGCGCCGGGACCGCCAGTAAGGAACCAAGGTCCCCCGTTGACGAACCGATCCGGACCGGGCCGGCTTCGCCGGGAGCACAAGCAGAGCCGCGCATATTGCAGGAGGAACAGAAAAGGCCGAGCCTCTTCCCCTCTGATGAAAGGATAGCCGAGCTTACCAGAAACTACGAGGCCGGGACCCATGAGAAGGAGACGGGCAAGACCCTGCAGCTCAACACGGCAGAGCTCAAATACCAGAAGTATCTGCTGGACATGAAGAGGAAGATAGAGTTCTACTGGGACTACCCGGCCCTGGCAGCGCGTAACGGCTGGCAAGGGAGCCTCTTCATAAACTTCACGATAAACCGGGACGGCACCGTATCAGGGGTGCGCATGGAGAGGTCCTCGGGCTACCCCATGCTCGACGATGCGGCAATTACCGCCATAAGGCTTGCGGCACCGTTCCCGCCCTTTCCGGCGAATTTCACTGTCGAGGACTTGAATATAAAAGGGCAGTTCCAGTACCATATCGTCGCGCCGAGAGGAGGCGGTTAGTTCGGGACTACAGCCCACCGCTCCCCTCCGGCCTTGAAAAGACCAGCCCGAAAAGATAAGATGCCGATTCAGAAAGAGAATCCAAAAAAGCCAGATCCGTTCCTTCCTTAATTGATGGCATATACTTCAGAAGAGACCATAAGGACATACCCGCGCCGGGCCTCAGCTTTCGCACTCATTGTGCTTGCGAGCGCCGTTGTCTTTCTTTTGCTTGTCCTTGTCGTCGACTCCCGGATGGAGATAATCCGGAATAGCGACGACGGGCATTATTTCTCTTACGCCAGGTCGGCGGTCATCGACAGGGACATGGACCTTCTGAACGAATACGAGCGGCTCGGTATCAAGGATTTCCGCCTGACGCCCGCGGGGCTCCCGGCGAACAAGTATTCAATAGGCCTTCCGCTCGCGGTCCTCCCCTTTTATGCTTTAACCCACATGGCCGTCCTCGCTCTGAACGCGCTCGGGTCCGGCCTCGACAGTTCCGGGTATTCCATCCCCTATCAGCTATCGTTCTCACTCGGGAGCATCTTTTACGGGTATTTTGGTCTACTTATCTCGTACAGGCTCGCGAGGAGGTACTACCCCGAAGCGGTCTCTTTCCTTTCGGCGGCCTCCATCTTCCTGGCCTCCAATCTCGTATACTATTTCATCAGGGAGCCGTTCATGTCGCACCTGGTCTCGTTCTTCGCGGCGGCGCTCTTTTTCTACATGTGGAGCGTTACGAGAGAGGGGGAGGGCGGAAAGAGGGCTTTTTTCGTGATGGGGCTTTCCGCCGGGCTGATGGTGATAACGAGGCAGCAGGACGCGGTATTTCTCATGGTGCCGCTCGTCGACGGAGTTATCGGTTTCATTAAAGAGAGGAGGCTTCCCTGGTTTCTGACGGCCAGGGGCCTTTTCCCGTTCGTCGCCGGGCTTGTTCCGGCGGCTATTGCGCAGGCACTTGTGTGGAAGCTCATATTCGGCTCTTTCCTCGTCTACTCATATGGCGGCGAGTCCTTCATCTATGCGGCCTCGCCGAAGATAATCGAAGTCCTTTTCTCCTCAAAGCACGGGCTCTTGAGCTGGAACCCCGTAATAATCCTTGCTTTGATAGGGGTCGGCTTCTTTATCAAGTATGAGAGGCGGCCGGGAACGCTCCTTTTAATAGCATTTCTCCTGCAGCTATACGTGAACGCCTCGTGGTTCATGTGGTGGTTCGGGCATTCCTTCGGTCACAGGGCATTCATAAGTTCCCTGCCTATCTTCATCATCGGGCTCGCGGCTTTCTTTGAGAAGCTCGATAGGAAAGGGCTCCTTGCCTGGGGAATAGGCGCGGCAGTCCTCCTTTCAGCGTGGAACATGGTAATGATGCTGGCGTATCTTTCCGAGATGATACCCTACGCCGACTACTTCAGCTGGAAAGAGCTTTTCCTTAAACTTCTCGACCTTCCGGAAGCCGTATTCAGGAAGGCACTCTCCATCTCCTGACCCTTGTCCTATTCCGAAATTCCGATTGCGATGTCCATTACGTTCGTGCCGGTCGGGCCGGTCATGAAAAGGCCGCCGATCGGCTTGAAGAAATTATAGGAATCGTTCCGGGAGAGGAAGCCCGACGCATCAAGGCCGAGGACCGAAGCCTTCCTGAGCGTGTCTGGCAAGGCAAAGGCCCCTGCCGCGTCGGTCGGGCCGTCCGTGCCGTCCGTTCCTGCGGAGAGGATCGATATGCCCTCCTCTCCGCCAAGTGCGAGGGCCGCGCAAAGGGCAAACTCCTGGTTCCTTCCGCCCTTTCCTTTTCCGGCCACCCTGAGGGTCGTCTCCCCGCCCATGAGCACGCAGGCAGGCGGCCTTACGGGGTTACCGGACCTCCTTATCTCCATGAGCACCGACGAGAAGAGCCGGGCCGCTTCGCGTGTATTGCCGGTCACTGCCGATGAAAGTATTATGGGGCGGAAGCCCAATGAGGCGGCCTTCTCTTTTGCCGCCAGAAGGGCGGTAAAGTTATCGGCCAGGATGATATTAGCGGTCCGGGCGAAGGCCCTGTGTCCGGGCTTGGGCGTTTCGGCAGCATTCCTTTTTACGCCGCTACTGAGGAGCTTAAGCGCCTTTGCAGGTACTCTCGCTGAAAGGCCGTATTTCCCGATTATTCGGATACAGTCCTCGAACGTCGAGGGGTCGGGCGCGGTCGGCCCCGAGCCGATGGAAGAGAGGTCGTTACCTACGACATCCGAAACGATAAGCGTAAGTACGCGCGCGGGCCATGCGAGCTCCGCGAGGCGGCCGCCCTTTAGCCTTGAAAGGTGCTTCCTTACCGCGTTTATCTCGTTTATCGAGGCCCCGGAATTTATGAGGAGCCTCGATATGGCCTGCTTCTCCTTTAGCGTAATCCCATCTGCCGGGGCCGGGAGCAGGGCCGAGGCGCCCCCGGTAAGGAGGAATATGACCAGGTCGTCCTCGCCTGCCCCTTCAGCCGTCTTTATCATCCTCTCGGCCGCTAAAAGGCCATTACGGTCCGGTATGGGATGGCCCGCCTCCATGACCTCTATCCGCTTAAGCGGAAGCGAGTGGCCGTACTTGGTCACGACGAGACCGCCGGATATCCTGTTACCGAGCAAGCCTTCCACTGCCCGGGCCATTGACGGCGCGCCCTTGCCCGCTCCGATGACAAAGACCCTGCCGCCTTTTTTGAGGCCTACGGACGCATTTTTTACTTTGAGGACTGATTTTTCAGGTGAACGGACGAGACGGAGGTTTGCACGGACCGCCGCATAGGGCGAGGCGGCATTTACAGCCGCCTCGAAGATCTTCCGGAGGGAGGCCTTCCTATCTGCCGCCGTTTTCATAGCGGTTCGTTATGGGCATGCGCCTGTCCTTTCCGAGTGCCCTCGGGGTTATCTTTATTCCGGGGGGCGCCTGCCGCCTCTTGTATTCGCTACGGTCGACCATGCGGGCCACCTTCCTTACAAGCTCCCTTTTGAAGCCAAACGCCGCTATTTCCTCTATAGACCTGTCATCTTCAACATAGGCCTTTAAAATCCTGTCGAGCACGTCATAAGGCGGGAGGGTGTCCTGGTCGGTCTGGTTGGGCCTTAGCTCCGCCGTAGGGACTTTCGTAAAGACCCGCTCAGGGATGACCTCCCTCCCTTCGAGCTCGTTTATCCTCTGTGATACTTTGTATACGAGTGTCTTCGGAAGGTCCTTTATGACAGCGAACCCCCCTGCCATGTCGCCGTAGAGGGTCGAGTAGCCCACACTCATCTCGCTCTTATTTCCGGTCGTAAGAACAAGCCAGCCGAACTTGTTGCTCAAGGCCATGAGGATGTTCCCCCGTATCCTGGCCTGCATGTTCTCCTCTGCCTCATTGGGCCTCGTCCCATTGAAGGCGTCCCTCATGGTCTCGAGATAGGCCTTGAAGGGCTTCTCTATCGAAATGGTAAGGGTTTTCATCCCTATGTTCCGGGCAAGTAATGTCGCATCCTCTATGCTCTCCCTGGAAGTATACCTCGAAGGCATGAGAACGCCCGTTACGTTCTCTTTTCCGAGCGCTAGTCCCGCAACGCAGGCAACGAGAGAGGAGTCTATGCCGCCGCTTAAGCCGATGACAGCGTGCCTGAACCCGTTTTTTTGGAGATAATCCCGGGTGCCGAGTACGAGCGCCTTGAGGACCTCCTCCTTTTCTTCGAGTATCAAGGACTTCCGTTTCGGCAGGCCGGGGAGCGCTCCTTTGGCCTGGACAGTTCCGAGGTCAATGGTCCTCACGCCGGGCACGTCCCTCTTCGCGGCCTTAATCCGTTTCTTGCGTTCAAGGCGGGTCCTTGATACCGAGTCCGCGTCCAGGTCGGTTATTATGAGGTCCTCTTGAAATGGCTTCCCCCTTGCGATGACCTCGCCTCTCTCGTTTACGACCATTCCGGCGCCGTCAAAGACGAGCTCGTCCTGTCCGCCGACAGTATTATTGTACGCTATGATGGCCGTGTTGTCGGTTGAGCGGGCCCGTAAAAGCTCCTCCCTTATGAGCGGCTTTCCCATGTGGTACGGAGAGGCGTTTATGTTCACGATGACCTCTGCGCCTGCGAGCGCCTGCGCCCGCGCCGGCCCCTCCGGGAACCAGATGTCCTCGCATATCTCGAGGCCGAAGGTTATGCCGTTGAGGACGAAGTTCAAAGGGACCTTCCCGGCCCGGAAATAGCGCTCCTCGTCGAAGACGCCGTAGTTCGGGAGATGCATCTTGTGGTAAACGGCCGCGATCGCCCCTTTGTGCACCAGGGCAGCGGCATTGTATAGCCCGGCCTCCCTGTCCACGAAGCCGACAACGGCGGTTATGCCCCGCATCTTTCCTGCAATGCCCTGGAGGGCATTGAGATTATCGTCTATAAAGCCGGGCTTCAAAAGGAGGTCCTCCGGCGGATAGCCGGTAAGGGCGAGCTCCGGGAATAGGACAAGCGCTGCCCCGGCCTTTCTGGCCTTTTCAGCATAGGATATGATCTTTTTGGCGTTGCCTCTGATATCCCCTACCACCGGGTTTATCTGGGCCATGGCGAGCCTGAGATTTCGCATGGGTAGAAGATTATCAAAAGGGGTTTTCCGTGTAAAGGAGAAGGATGGGCCGCGGGCGCTCTCTACTTTACAATCGCGCCCCGGAGGTCTATAATCACCATTCCGATGAGCAACCCGTATTCCATATTCGACAAGGCGGAGCGGAAAAGGTCTCTCTCCAGGTTCCTGGAGGCCATCCCACTGTATCTCGAGGCCAGGAGGCTGGCCGGGCTCGACGACGAGCTCAAGAGCGCATGCTACTTCTCCCTCGGCGACACCTATAGGATGGTCGGCGAGTTCACAAAATCGGGGAGGTGCTATGCCGAGTCGCGGAAGCTCCTCCTTGCCCTCGGGGACGAGGAAAGGGCTCTGGATGCGATGGTGGGGCTTGGCCTGAGCCTTCGCGCAACGGGCGAGGTGAAAGAGTCGCTTGCCATATTCAACAGGGCGCTCAAGGCCTACGAGAAACTTGGCGACAGGGCAGGGGCCGCGTTCACGCTCTGGGCAAGGGCAGGGGCGCTCCGCTTAAAGGGCGACCTCAAGGCCGCGATCTCCGGCTTCAAGGAGGCCAGAAAGGGATTTACGCGCCTCAAGGACAAGAGCGGGGTCGGCTACTGCCTTACCGGTCTCGGCGGGGCTTCGAGGGTATCGGGCGACTACAAGGCATCATACAGGTACTATAGCGAGGCGAACGCCCTTTTCAGAGAGCTCAGGGATACCTTCGGGATTGCCTACTCTTACTGCGGGATAGCCAATTCCATGCGCATGAACGGGGACTTCAAGGGGTCGCTAAAGTTCTTCAAGAAGGCCAGGGAGAACTATAAAAAGATCGGCGACAAGGTGAGCTATGCCTACACGCTATGGGGCGAGGGAACAGCCCTACAGATGCTCGGAAAAGACAGGGAAGCGCTTAAGGATTTCGAGGAGGCCCGGTCGCTATTCAAGGAAACGAAGGACAGGAGGGGGCTTATCTATTGCCTCATCTCCATAGGAGAGCTTGATTTCATGAAAGATCCCAAAAAGGGCATGCGCGCATTCAGCACTGCCCTTAAGAGGGCCGAAGCCCTCGGCCTCGGGGTGGAGTCGCGCTACGCCAAATCACTTATGGAGACCGGAAGGAAGGAGCCGGGGGCAATACCCCTTAACCTTGCGTAGAAGATGGACATTACCCAGGCCCTTGTGCTCGCTTTAGTCCAGGGCATAACCGAATTCCTTCCTATATCATCTACAGCGCACCTCATCATGGTGCCGCTCTTTACCGGTTGGCCGGACCAGGGGCTCCCTTTTGACGTTTCGCTCAATACCGCGACCTGGCTCGCGGTGGTCGTGTATTTCAGGAGAGACATAATCGGCATTTCAATGGGCTTCGGCAGGAGCCTCTCGGAGCGGAGCCTTAAAGGGAACCACGAGGGCGCTCTCGCGTGGATGGCTATTGCCGCAACAGTCCCTGTCGTGCTCGCAGGGGCGTTCGCCCACGACATCATATCGCACGACCTCCGGAGCCTCGAGGTCATAGGCTGGTCCTCGATAATATGGGGGATCGTCCTCTGGGTGGCCGACAGGAGGCCGGGAAAGACCGAAATAGAAGGGATCGGCTGGAGGGAGGCCGTCCTGGTGGGCTTTGCTCAGGCGCTCGCGCTCATACCTGGCACCAGCCGCTCGGGCATCACAATTACCGCCGGACTCTTTGCGGGCCTTTCGCGGACCGCTGCCGCGCGCTTCTCGTTCCTTCTTGCGATCATCGTGGGCGCGCTTGCCGGGGCCCGTGAAGGCGTCGAGATGGCAGGCGCCGGGGCGGCGACACCCTGGCCCGCTCTTATCGCGGGCTTCCTCGCGGCCTTTGCCTCGGCCTACCTCGCCATACATTATTTCCTAAAGCTCATCTCCCGCTCTTCCATGATCCCCTTCGTGGTATACAGGGTGGGGCTCGGCGCGCTGATACTCGGCTACGCCTACGGCTTATTCTGAAGGCAACCTCTAAAAATTTATCTTTCCCCCGGATTCCTTGTCAGGCCGGGAATAAAAATGCTCACATATTTACATATATGCTCCGCTTTTTATTCCCGTCCTTCCGTGACTGCGGAAAAATCTGTAATTTTTAGAGGTTGCCTGAATCAAATATGATTTTCCGGGGGAATGGGCTGCCTACTCGACTATCTGATAGGCCTTGCGGACGAGTTTCTTATCGAGCGCCTCGAAGTGCCACCACTCTATAGGGATGCCCTGAAAACCCGCGGCGTTCATGACCTTACGGAGGAGCCTCCGGTTCGAGAGCTGTTCCTCCGTAAGCCGCCCTTCCCTCAAGAATCTCTCCTCGAAGCGGGGTTGCGCGAGCTCCCCGAAATAATCGATGGGGGTGCCCATGTCGAGCCTCTTCCCTTCCGTGTCGCAGATGGTAATGTCCACCGCGAAGCCGTAATTGTGGATCGAGCCCCACTTGGGGTCGGCTACATAGCGCTGCATGGGGCTCCCGGAAAGGCGGGCCCACATCATTCGGGATATGCTCCGAGGCCGGAGGGCGTCGGCGACAAGGAGCGTAAGCTCAGGCCGCAGTTCCTTGAGGTACCTGTTGGCCTGCGCGAGCTTAATAGCGGCCTCCTCCCTTAGATAGGCCTTTCTCAAGCCGCCGTACACGGCGGCGCGCATGAAATTATCTTCGGACGCATACTTGAGCTCCACTCTTATATCCGGGTCGAGCGTCTGCACATCAACGAAACCGAGCGGTACCAAGACGGCTTCAGAAAAAGAAAGCGTCTCTCCGGCTCCGGATTGGGCCCGGGAATCATTCTCAGCCTGTGCAGCAGAATGTGGGAAAAAAACGGCGAGCGAAAACGCGAGCAAGGCCGGAAAAAGATGGAAACGGAAAGAAAACAAACGAACACCCTTTCTGGAAATAAGAGTAAACCAGATTTCTTGTAATATTTCCAGAGGTTTATGCGTCCGGGTAGATGCAGGTAAGCCGGAAGCCCAGGTCTACTTTTTCTGCCCTGCAAGCCAGGCAAGCCCCGCGTTATAGACGACGTCGTGGCTGCCCTTGTATATCTTAAGGACTGCGTTGCCCGATTTCCTTTCATAGAGGAAGGTGATTCCCGCGTCCTCGAAAAGGCGGTCTGAATATGCGCCTCTGAAACCGGACGGGAGCGTGTGCCGCTTTGAGATGTGCTCTATTTCGTCCTCCGAAAAACGGTCTTGCTCGTCAGCGAGGTCGTTAAAAGCGCGTAACGAATGCGCGGGCGGCACGAAGCTGTCTTCCGATCCTACGGCGATATAGACCGGGACCTTGCCCCTGGCGTTTTCAAGGTAAGTGCTCGGGCTTCGCCTGCGGCACTCAGCCTCGTGCGGTGTATCGGGTAGCGGCGGCCCGCCGCAGGAGGAAGATATCTGGCTCGAGTAGTCGTGGGTCGCGTTTTTTGTGTGCGTGTACCAGTCCGGCAGGTCGTATACAGCGCCCCAGGATACGACGCCAGCCCACTTATCAGGGAACCGTCCGGCCATGAGGAGGGCTGCCATGCCGCCGCCTGAAAAGCCCGCCAGGTATACGCGAGATTCATCAATGCGGGCGTTTTTTGCCGCATACGCGAGCGTGTCCAGGATGTCGTTTACCGCCGATTCAGATGCGGTTGAGAGCGGGTTTGTGAAGGCTCCCCTGAAATCCGGCTGGATAAAGACCCAGTCGTTCCTTACGGCCCAGAGCCCGTATGGTATGCCGAAGGACTGGAGGTAGTCCTCGCTCCAGCTGTGGAGCACTATGAGCAGCGGTTTTTTTCGCATGGACCCGGAATCATAGAAAAGGGCTGGCTGGCTGGTCCAGTCATGGCTGGACTCGATTGAGACGACAGATACTTCGGGAACGGTTTTTTCCCATGCGTCGATTTCGGGCATGTCCCTGAGAGGCGTTTTAGCAAGCCGGGTCAGGGTCTTGAATTCGTCCTTTTCGATAAGGCCCGGTTCTTCCGCCGCGTAAAGGCCAGGGCTAAAGAGTGTGAAAAAAACGAGTACCGCAGGGACCGCGTGTTTAATGAGAGGCAGGCCCTTGATGACAAGGACCACCAGGAGGGATGCGAGGAATATGCCCAAAGCGAATACCGGGATGCCTATGAAGGGGTCCATCAGGTCCGGCGTGAACCTGAAACCGAGCAGCCCCCTTTTGGCAACGGCGATGAAGATGGCGTGCACGAGATAGATGCCGGGCACGCAGGCCGCGGTCAGGCGGATGAGCCGTCTGAAATAACCGGGATTGCCGGAGAGGAATGAAAGCCGGAGGCCCTTCGCAAGAAGGAATATGGAGACTGACATTAGAAGGACGCTAAAGCTCGAGTACTCGTAAAATATGCCGCTGAACCGGCCGTTGTTTTTTATAACAGTCGCGATATACGTGCCGTAGGCGGTTATGAAAAGGCCGAAAAGAAAAAGCAGGAGGAAGAGGGATTTTCTCAAGGGCGTTAGCTTGAGGTCCTTGAGCATCCATCCCAGCACGAAATACCCGATGAAGTTGAATGCTGAATTTCCGGTGCCCGGAGAGGCATAGGTCTTGACCCCGGACCAGGACTCGATGAAAGTAAGGCCGGAAGCGAGCACAACCCAAATGGCCAGGTAGTACCAGAGGTGGCGCGCACGCGTGCCCTTGGCGTAAAGGCCGATTATCGGGGTAAGGATGTAGAGCCCTAATACGAGGTACATGAACCACAGGTGGTAATAGACGGGCTCCTTAATGAGCATGGGGAAAAAAGACGATAAGGAGAGGTCTTCATTATTCGCGTATATCCTCCATAGAAAGTAGATGAAGCTCCATATCACTAAAGGGACAAAGACCCTTGAAAACCTTCTCAAGAAAAAATCCTTGAGCCTATCATCCCGGTGCTTCTCTATGAGAAAAAAACCGCTAAGCATGACAAAGACGGGGATGCACCACCTTGAAATCGAATCGTAGATGTTGCCGGCCCACCAGCGGTAGAAATGCCCTCCGTCCTGAAGGAGCAGGTAGGGGGCTGCTGTGTGTATAACGATGACCGCGTAAACCGCGCTTATCTTAAGTACGTCCGGCCAGACGAGGTAGTCTTTTCTTCCCGCGCCTCCGCTGTCATTGACCATTATTTAAGCTTAGCAGAGGAGGGGATGGATGCAAAAAAGTATGGGATAGCTTTGGCTGGCTTGATTTCGAATTGCGGATAAAAGGGGTTTGTTCTTTCGACCAAACCCCTTAATTTTAGTGCCGAAGGGGGGACTCGGAAGGGCTCCGCTCCGGCCTCCCGGCTGTTCGCTCTGCCCCGCGTTTGCTCGCTTACGGCGCCGCCTCCCGACGGCGCTCATCCTCGCGTCCGCTCGGCGCTCGCAAACTGTTCGAGTGCCGCCTACTTGATATTGAAATTAAAAAAACCGGCCTAAGCCGGTTTTTTTAATTTTGGTGCCGAAGGGGGGACTCGAACCCCCACGGGTTTCCCCACTACCCCCTCAAGATAGCGTGTCTGCCAATTCCACCACTTCGGCCTGAAAGAGGACCAGAGTAAAAAAGGCCTTTACGGGCCTTTTTGATACTTCTTACTCCTGTCCCGATGTTTGCATCGGAGTCTGAAAAATTAACATGAAGCCCTGATACCAGTCAAGGGGATTATCCCTTTTTGTCCTACTCTGCCGGCGTCGGCTGTGTAGAAGGCGTCTCTGGCGGGGCTACCGGCGCGGTCGCGGCCGGCACTTCGTCCATTATCGACCTGGTCCGGTCTTTTCCTGACATGTAGGTCAGGGCAAGCGAGGTCACCATGAAAGTCGCCGCGCACGCGTAAGTTATCTTGGCGAGCATGGTCGCGGGCCCCGCGCTCCCGAATATGGTCTGGGACGAGGAGGACGAGCCGCCGAAGGTGGAGCCTATGGAAGCCCCTTTCCCGACCTGCAGGAGCACGGCCCCTATCATGACGATGCTCACAAGGATATGTATTATGAGGAGAACAGTAAACACCCGAATCCTCCGGAATGCCCGATGCGCTTACGGCCTAGCGGGCGCAGGTTTTGCCCTTAAAATAGTTATTTTAACCATACCGAAAGTAAAAAGCAAGAGGGAAGATTGGGGAGGGGGAAAGGGTGGTCTCTCAGGAAATCGGGCCGCAGGATCAGAGCGGCAGAAACTTGACTATCCGGGCGAAATCCTCGGCCTTGAGGCTTGCGCCCCCCACGAGCGCGCCGTCGATGTTCGGCTGGGCCATGAGCTCGTCAATATTGTTAGGCTTTACGGACCCGCCATAGATTATGCGGACATTACGGACCGATTCGCGGTCGTAAAGCTCATGGAGGAGCTCGCGTATGGAGTTATGCACCTCCTCTGCCTCCTGGGACTTTGCGGTCTTCCCGGTGCCGATGGCCCAGACCGGCTCATAGGCTATCGTGACCTCCTTCATAGCGGAGCCCGCAAGCCCCGAAAGCGCCCCGGAGACCTGCGTCCTTACCCTTGAGAGGGTCTTTCCGGCCTCCCGCTCATCGAGCGTTTCGCCCACGCACACGATGGGCTTAAGGCCGTGCCTCATGGCGGCAAAGACCTTCCTGTTTACGGTCTCGTCGTTCTCGCCGAAGAGCTGCCTGCGCTCGGAGTGGCCGATTATCACGTACTTGCATCCAGCGGATGATAGCATCTCGCCCGATATCTCTCCAGTGTAGGCCCCGTTCTTTTCCCAGAAGAGGTTCTGGCCCGCAAGCCTGATATTGCTATCCGCAAGGAGGTGATTTAGATGATGGATCGAGGTGAAGGGAGGGGCTATTACGACCTCAGCCGACTGGACGCCCCTAAGGAGATCGCGGAGCCTGAAGACCAGGGCGGCTCCCTGGTCTATGTCCATGTTCATCTTCCAGTTTCCGGCAATTAGCGGCAGCATTCAGCAGTCCCGGGTAGTATCGGAGTGGTTGCCTGTCCTATTCCGCATTCATCCTGCAGGCGTATCGCGTATCCGCTTCCCTGCCTCTTGCTCATGAATCGAGGAGGAAAATCAGTTTGCTGCCTTGGGTTTTTCCTTCTTCTGCCTGAGCGCCGCTATGCCCGGGAGGTCGGCCCCTTTGAGGAGCTCAAGGAACGCGCCGCCGCCGGTCGATATGTAGCTCATCTTGGCGTACTCCCCGGCCCTGTGCACGGCGACATCGGTATCGCCCCCGCCTACTATGGTCATGGCATAGGTGCTTGCAACGCTCGATACCATCGCAAAGGTGCCGCGGCTGAAGGCGTCTATCTCGAATACTCCCATAGGGCCGTTCCAGACTATGGTCTTCGCGTTCTGTATGGCTTCCGTAAAGAGGGTCACCGTGGCCGGGCCTATGTCCAGCGCCATCCAGTCCCTGGGTATCTCCTGATAGGTGACGACCTTGGTCTCCGCATCGGCCGCGAATTTGTCGGCCACGACGAAATCCACCGGCATGAAAAGCTTTATATGTTTCTGGCGGGCTTTTTCTATGACCTCCCTGGCGGTATCCAGGGCGTCTTCCTCGGCGAAAGAGCTCCCGACCTCGTATCCGAGCGCCTTGAAAAACGTAAGCGCCATCCCGCCGCCGATTATGAGCTTATCGACCCTGTCGCAAAGGGAAAGGAGGACCCCGACCTTGTCCGAGACCTTTTTCCCGCCTATTATAGCGACGAGCGGCCTAGTGGGCTTTTCAAGGGCCATGCTGAAATAGGTGAGCTCCTTTTTCATGAGGAACCCGGCCCCGGCCTCTTTTACGAATTTGGTTATGGCCACGTTGGAGGCGTGAGCCCTGTGGGCCATGGCGAATGCGTCGTTTATGTAGACGTCCGCAAGCTCGGCGAGTTTCTTGCCGAATCCCTGGTCGTTTTTCTCCTCCTCGGGATGGAACCTGAGGTTTTCAAGAAGGAGGACGTCCCCGGGGTTCATCGCGTCCACCATCTTCTTCGTGTCTTCGCCCGCGCTGTCCGGGGCCATTGCCACGTCCTTCTCAAGAAGCCTGCCGAGCCTCTTGGCCACCGGCGAAAGGCTCATTTCCGGGACCCTCTTCCCCTTGGGGCGGCCGAGATGGGAGGCGAGTATTACCTTTGCGTTCTCGTCGAGGGCATAGTTTATGGTGGGGAGGACGCCCCGTATCCTGGTGTCTTCCCTTATATTCTGGTTCTCGTCGAGAGGGACGTTGAAGTCCACCCTGATGAGGACCCTTTTGCCCCTGAGATTAATCTCGTCTATGTATTTGAGCCCCTGGTTCAAAACCCACCTCCGGCCGCTGGAGACAATATACGGTTCGATTTATCAAGGGTGCAGAAAAACAATTAAGTCGGCGAGGATTAAAGGCCCTTGCCGGCCATGTAGAGCACCACGTCCCGCATCCTGCAGGAGAAGCCCCATTCGTTGTCATACCAGGCCAGGACCTTTGCCATCTTCTCGCCTATTACCTTGGTGGCCTGTGCGTCGAATATGGAGGAATGGGGGTTGCCTTTGAAATCAACAGAGACGAGGAGCTCCTCAGTGTACTCGAGCACCCCTTTAAGGGAAGAATTGGAGGCCTCCAGAAAAGCTGAATTTATATCGTCCGCCGTAGCGGCCTTCGAGAGCTCGGCAGTCAGGTCCACAACCGACACCGTCGGAACCGGCACTCTTATGGCCATGCCGTCGAGCCTGCCCTTGAGCTCGGGGAGCACTAGCGAGACCGCCTTGGCGGCGCCGGTGGAGGTGGGTATCATCGAAAGAGCGGCGGCCCTGGCCCTCCGGAGGTCCTTGTGCGGCAGGTCGAGGATCCTCTGGTCGTTGGTGTAGGCGTGGACGGTGGTCATGAGGCCCTTCACGATGCCGAACCTGTCGTTAAGCACCTTTGCTACAGGCGCAAGGCAGTTTGTCGTGCAGGAGGCGTTTGATATTATATTGTGTTTCTTGGGGTCATAGCTCTCGTGGTTGACACCGAGACATATGGTTATGTCCTCGTTCTTTGCCGGTGCGGATATGATGACCTTTTTGGCCCCGGCAGTGATGTGCGCCTCAGCCTTGTCCCGGCTGGTGAAAAGGCCGGTGCACTCGAGGGCGATATCGACATTCAGTTCTTTCCAGGGGAGCTTTGCCGGGTCCCTTTCGGCGGTAACCTTTATTTCCTTGCCGTTCAGTATGAGCGAGCTGCCCTTTACGGATATCTCGGCGGGAATCTTGCCGAAAACCGAGTCGTATTTAAGGAGATGGGCAAGGGTAGGGGCGTCCGTAACGTCGTTTATACAGACGAACTCGATCTTGTCAAGATTGCCGAGTGAGGCCCTGAGTATATTCCTCCCGATGCGTCCGAACCCGTTAATCGCGACCCTTACCATCACTTACCTCCATAAACCATCATATTTTACCCCTTTTAGGGGAGAAAATTCCGAGTGAAGACGTATCTTAATTCAACGGGCCTTTAATGTCAATCGGCCGGACCATGCGAATCCTTAAATATGTGCGGGCGGCCCGTTATACCCGCTCAAAACCCGTAACGCTCGAATTCCTTTTTAAGTGCCCCAAGGGAGAGCTGGCCAGGAGCCGTCTTCCCTGAGACCGAGCCGTACGTCACAAGAGAGCCTATTATAGGGAAAAAGACCCTTGAGGCGGCTCCCAGGGCGCCCATGCCGATCACTATCAGGTCTTTATGATCGAAAAGAAGCCGGGCAAGCCTCCTCAGGTCTCCCGGCGAGTCCACTAACGTAGCCAGTTTTATTATATCAGCGCCCGCAGAGCGGCCTGACTCGATGATTTCATTAAGCTTTGTATCACCGGGTGTGGTCCTGAAGTTATGATAGGAGGCTATGACCTTTTTTCTTTTCCCTTTGGCAGATTTTACCACATCTTTGAATATTCCGCTTGAGCGCGCCTCTATATCGACGTAGTCCGCGTACGGGATAAGCTCTCTGAAAAGTCCGAGCCTTTCACTTTCGGTCAGCCGGGCCATTCCGCCCTCTGCCCTGCTCCTTATGGTGAGGATAATTGGCAACCCGGTGATTTCTTTCAATCTTTTAAGCGAAGAGGAAATAGACCCGGGGTCGAGCGAGCGGAAGGTGTCAATCCTTGCCTCCAGAAGGCCTGCCCCGCCCGAGACCGCTTTCCTGGCTGCGGAATCGGTGGCCCCTCCAGTAATGACGGCGGCAGTCCTGGCCTTTCCAAGACCCCTGGATGACATGGCTACTATCCTTTAAACAATTATTGAGGAACGGATGGCCGGAACCGCTGGAAACGTTATACGTTTACTTAATAGAAGGCTAAAAGTCAAGGATAAAGCGTCATTTCGAAAGCCCCGGCGGGATTAGAAAAATTTTAATGTGAACGGCTTCGAATATTTAATATTCGGGTTTGATAATAACTCCGGATTGTATTCGGGGGGCCTCTCTGTCCCGGTCATGTTTTTTAAGGCTTTTCCGCCCCGCGCTATTGAAAAACGCAAGTTCCCGAGGTATAATCCCGCTACCGGAATAATTTTTATACGCATCGGAATCGAAACCGATTCCAAACGTATTCGGAGTTTAGATGGGCGGCGTAGGCATAGTACTCGGTCTTTTTCTCGTCTTTTCCGTTGCCGTCTCCTGGGTCTCGGGAGACAAGGAGAAGAACAGGCTCGAGCTCACCATGAAGGAGAGGAGCGCCAAGGAGAAGCAGCTCGAGGAAGAGATAAAGAAGGCCAAGATAAAATTCGCGCAGGACGCCGAGACCCTGAAGGAGATAGAGAGCAAGCTCAAGGCCGAGGTCGCTGAAAAGAGAAAGGTAGAGAGGGCGCTCGCGCAAGAGGAGCGCCAGAGGAGGATGCTCGAGAAGGCGGGCGCGAGCGTAGATATAGAGCAGGAAAGAGAAAAGATCAGGTCAGAAGTAGAGGCCAAGACGAAACAGGAGATAGCAAGCCTCGAAGAAAGATTGAATGCCGTCGAGGAGGCCAAGAAGAGGCTTGAGGCTGAAATGAAGCTCAAGCTCGAGGAGGGGGCCAGGAAGAAGGCCGAGGACGCCTGGACCCAGGCCGAGCTTGCCAGGGCAAAGGCGCAGGAGGCCGCGACGAGGGCCGGCGAGCTGGAATCGAAGCTCAAGGAGCTTGAAAAGGCCGGCAAGGAGATGGAGGGCCGCCTACAGCAGCACGAGTTCGCCAGGATGGATGCCGAGCGCCGCCTTCAGCAGGAAAAAGAGGCCCGGGACTCCATGGAAGCCATGCTCAAGGAGGCTGAAGAGGCCCTTGCAGCGGCACGGGCCCAGACCGAGGTCGTAAAGGAAGCCGCGCTTGACGAGGCTACTGCAAAGCCGGAACCCGCTATAGTCACCCAGGAAATCACCGCAGAAAAATCCGCATACGATAACCAGCTCATCGCCGACCTCGAAAACTCGAGAAACGAGGCCAGGGCAAGGCTTGATGAGAGCCTGGCCGCACTGTCGAGGCTCGAGGGCGAGGTCGGGTCGCTTACCGCTGAAAGAGACCAGCTCAAGAAAGACTCCGTTCAAAAGGAAGAGGTGATAACCTCGCTTCGCCAGGAGCTCGAAATGGCTCGGGAGTCGGAGGCAGGGCTCAAAAAGGAGCTTGCCTCTTTGAATGCCGTTGCAATCGAGGCCAGGGCCAAGGCAGAGGCTGAGATGAAGGCGCGGCTAGAGATCGAGACGGCAAAGGCCGCCGAGGCCCTCAGCCAGGCGGAGCTCGCGCTTAAACAGGCCGAGGAGGCCGGGAAAAAGAGCGCCGAGCTCGAGATACGGCTCGCCGAGACCGAGAAGATAACCCAGGCCTTCGAGGCCACACTCCGCCAGCAGGAATCCCTTAAGAAAGAGGAAGAGCTTAAGCTTGAGAAGGCCCTGAATGAAAAAGCGGCCATTGAGACGAGGCTCGCTGAGGCAGAGGAGCAATTGAAGGCAGCGATCGCTTCGGCGGAGGAGCCCGCTTCCAGGCCGGAGACGGCGTTCGTAGCCGCGGAGCCTGCAGGCGACAAGGGAGCTCAAGAGGCGATTGAAAAAGTCGCGGATCTTGAGAGGTCAAGGGACGAGGCCAGGGCCGCGCTCTCGGTGCTTGAAGAGGAGCTTAAGAGGCTTAACGCCGACCGCGAGCTCATGGCCAGGGAAATTTCCGGCCAGTCCGGGACAATAGAGAAGCTCCGGTCAGAGCTGGAGGAATCGAGAAAGGCCGAGGCGGCCCTCAGGGGCGAGATAGAGGCAAGGCTTGCCGAACTTGAGAACGCGAGGCTTGAGCTGGCCCGGGAGCCGGGGTTGAGCAGCAAAGAGGAATCCGACAGGGCCAGAGCGGCATTGGAAGAGGCAGAGCTTGCCAGGAAGAGCGCGGAAGAAGTAGCAGCCAGGAGCGCGGCCCTGGAGAAGAAATACGCGGAGCTCGAGACCGCGAAGAGGTCCATGGAGACCGCGCTTCGCGAGCACGAATCAGCCAGGGCCGAGGCCGAGCTTATGCTCTCGCGTGAAAAAGAGGCAAGGGACGAGCTCGAGGCGAGGCTTAAGGAAGCCGAGGAGTCGCTTATATCGGCAAGGGCCTCGATGGACGCGGTAAGCGAGAAATCCCTGGCGGAACCCGCTGATACGGACGTTCCGGCCTCAAGGGATGAGGAGCTGGAAAAGGCCAGGAAGGAAGCAAGGGCGGCGGAGGAGGAAGCACTTTCCGCCCGGAAAGAGGCAGAAGCCGCAAACCTCATAATAGCCGAGCTCGAGAGGTCAAGGGACGAGGCCAGGGCAAGGCTCGAAGAGAGCACCGCTTCAATGGCGTCGCTCCGTGAGGAGATGGCGAAGATAAAGGACGAGTCGGAGCTTATAAAGAAGAACGAGTCCGAAGGGGCTAAGGCAGTGGCCCTCCTCAAGGAGGAGCTTAAAGCGGCGCAGGGGGCCGAGGCCGGGCTCAGGGCGGAAATCGAAAGGCTTGAATCCGGCTCCAAAGAGGCGCTCCTCCAACAAAAAGAGAGGGAGCGGGAAGGGCTGGCAGCAAAGGCCGCCGCACTTGAGGAGAAGCTCGCGGCCGCCGAAGCGGCCAGTGTGAAATCCGAAGAGGCCGCGAAGAACGGTCTTGAGTCGGTTGCCGCGCTTGAAAAAGAAGCCGCAAGGCTTAAGGAGGAAAGGGAGCTTGCGGTAAATAAGGCGTATAAGGATGCCCAGGCAGCTGCCTCCCTTCATGCTGAACTCGAATCTCAAAAGAAGAGAGAGACCGAGCTTGTGGGCGAGCTCGAGGAGTCGAGGCAGCTCGTTGAGGCTCAAAAGGCCCAACTTGAAGCTGAGAGGGAAGAGCTGTCAGTGAAGGCCGCCGCACTTGAGGAGAAACTCGCGGCCGCCCAAGCGGCCGGTGTGAAATCCGAAGAGGCCGCGAAGGCCGGGCTTGAAACCATTGCCGCGCTCGAAAAAGAGGCCGCAAGGCTCAAGGAGGAAAGGGCGCTTGCTGTTCAAGAGGCCTCTCAGAAGGCCCAGGCAATTGCCGCCCTTAATAGCGAGCTTGAAGAGTCGAAAAAGGCCGGGGCTGAACTCAGAAAAACATCAGAGGCGCTGGCCGCCATACCCACTGGAACCGCAGCCCCGGCGGACATTGACGAGTATCCAGGGAAAATAAAGGAGCTTGAGACGAGGCTTGCCGAGTCAGAGGCGGCCCGCGTGAAATCCGAAGAGGCGGCAAAGGCCGGAATGGAAGCCCTCGCCTCTATTGAAAAAGAGGCGGCAAGGCTCAAGGAGGAAAGGGAGCTTACTCTTAAAGAGGCCTCGCAAGGGGCCCAGGCAATTGAGGCCCTTAAGAGCGAGCTTGAGGAGTCGAAAAAAGCCGTGGCCGAGCTCAGGAAAAAATCAGAGGCGTTGGCCGCCATCCCCACTGAAACCGTGGCCCCGGCGGACATGGAGGAGTCTTCAAGGAAAATTGCCGAGCTTGAGAAGAGGCTTGCAGAGACAGAGGCGGCCCGCGTGAAATCAGAAGAGGCGGCAAAGGCCGGAACGGAAGCTCTCGCCTCGATTGATAAGGGGGCCGCAAAGCTTAGGGAGGAGAAGGAGCTTGCGGTAGCTAAGGCGTCTCAGGAGGCCCGGACAGCGGCTACACTCCGAAGCGAACTCGAAACTCAAAGGAAGAAAGAGGCCGAGCTTAGAGGAGAGATCGAGGAGGCGAGGAACCTCGCAGCCGCTCAAACGGCCGCGCTAAAAACGGAGCGGGAAGAGCTGACAGCAAAAACTGCCGCCCTTATGGAGAAGCTCGCGGCCGCCGAAGCGGCCCGCATGAAATCAGAAGAGGCCGCGAAGGCCGAGCTTGCGAGGCTCGGCGCCCACAATATTGACCTCGAGGCCAGGAACCGGGAGCTCGAGGAAAGGCTCAAGGAGACGAATACCGCGCTTGCCAGGGCCGAGGCCGCGGGCGAGGTCGCAAAGGAGCTCATCGTAAAGAATTCAGAGCTCGAGCAGAAGCTCAAGGAGGCCGGCCTTGCGAATCTCCAAGGCAAGGCGTCGAGCTATGTTGCGCAGAAACTAATAGAGCGTAATACAGAGCTCGAGATGAAGCTTAAGAAGGCGGAGCTCGCGCTCGCTCAGTCGGAAGCGGCAAGGAGCCAGGCCGAAGCCATAATCAGCAGGAACACCGAGCTCGCCTCCATGCTGAAGGAAGCGGAGGTGATGCTCGCGAGGAATAGCGACCAGGCGCCGCTCCTTGAGACCCTGAACAAGAGGAATTCGGAGCTCGAGACAAAGATAATGGAGGCCGAGGGGGCGCTTGCCGAGGCCGAGGCAGCCCGCTTCATGGTCGAGGAGCTTAAGGCAAGGAATAACGAGCTTGAGGAAAAGCTCAAGGCCGGCAAAGGAAGCGCCGCGGACCCCAAGGCCTTTGAGGAGCTCAAGAAGGCAAGGCTTGAAACCGAGTCTATGCTCAGGCAGGAATCCGAGGCCCGGAGCTCGCTTGAGGCGCGGCTGCGCGAGGCCCAGGCGGCCAAGGGCGCGGGCGAGGCGGCAATAAAGGAGCTTACGCTCATTGCCAGAGAGACCGAGAGTAAGCTCGGCCAGGAAGCCGCCGCAAGGAGCGCGCTTGAGGCCCAGCTCAAGGAGGCGCTTGCATCGAGGGAGGCCAATGAGGCCTCGTTCAGGGAACTAAAGGCCGCGAGAGCGGAGCTGGAGGCCCGGCTCGGAGAGGAGATCGAGTCCAGGCGAGTGATGGAGGCGCGCTTAAGGGACATGGAGTCGACCGAGGGCGCGCGGAAGGCGGCAGTGTCAGAGCTTGAAAAGGCGCTCGCCGACACAAGGGAAAAGCTCTCCAGGGAAACGGATGCGCGCAGGCGCCTCGAGCTCGAGATCTCCAGAATCAGCAAGGAGACGGAGCTCCTTTCAAGGTCAGGCATGGACCCGGCCGGGCTCGCGAGGCTCCAGGACGAGTTCGCAAACCTCCGGACGAGCATCGCCAGGAAGCTCAAGTCAGGCGACATAAAGAGCGAGGAGCTCATTAAGCTCATGCAGGCCGACGATGTCATAAGCTTCTACATCGTAAAGAAGGGCGATACGCTCTGGAAGATCGCCAGGGAGGATTCCTACGGGAACCCCTGGAAATGGCCGCTCCTTTATAGGTATAACGTGTCGAGGCTCAAGAATCCCGACCTCATAAAGCCCGGGAACGTATTGATAATCATGAAGAACGTAAGCGAGAAAGAGGCGAGGGACGCGGTCCGGAAGGCAAAGCTCAGAGGGGACTGGAAGAAATGGTCGGAGGGCGACAGAAAGTCCTGGCTCGAAGACTGGCTGAACTGAAAAAACGGCCTCGGGCCATATAAGACGTCAAAAGGGGCTCAGACGAGCCCCTTTTTTCATTTCAGAAAAGAGAGAGCGCTTTGATCAGCCGATCATGTCTTCGTCTTCCGTCCCATAGAGGACCTGTACGTGCACGACCTCGTTCGTCTCAGGGTCGCCTATGAGGAGCACCCTCTTGTCTTCCTCGGCAATCGGGCCGATCTCTTCGATGTTGGCGAGTATCTCCCATCCCCTTTCAGCTGCGAAAAAGGACTCGCAGTTGTAGACCGACCTGAAGCATACCCCTATCGTAGTATCCGGCCCGGTCTGGAACGGCACATCCGCAAGCTGCGGCCCAAGGAGCCCCGGCACCTCGGTCTTCATCACGAGTTCGTTCCTTTCAGGGTCTATCCCGGTAAGGGTGCCCATGTAATAGACGCCTTCGCCCTCGCCTACCACGCCAGAGTCGAACAGCTGGTCGCTGCCGAGAGGCGGAAACGGCTCTGTCTGCTGGAAGGGCGGCTCTATTCTTGAAGACATCCCCTGGTCCTGGGCGCTCGCCGGAACGGACAGAAACAGGGCAAAAAGGATGGGCGCTATTCCCAAGCCTTTGATTATCTTCATTAAAAACACCTCCTTTACGGTTCCTTAATAAAGTATAGCTCAATACCGCTATCCGGAGTTGAAGGGCTTATCTATCTGTTCAGATTCGAAAATCCTCCTTCGAAAGTACGATCGGGCCGATTGATTATCTCTGGCGAGTTGCCTTTTAATCAAGGGCCTTTCCTTCTTTTTGTATCGCTTCTTTCCACTACCCCTATATATAGTGTTTCTCCTTTCAAATTAACACTTTGTATTGTATTTTTCCGCTTTACAAGAAGGAGAAACTCTGTTACCATTCACGGCTACAAACCCGGGTGAAAGATGAAAATAAAAAAACTCACTATCCACGGATTCAAATCCTTCGTAGATAAGGTCACTCTCCAGTTCCCTTCAGGCACTTCCGGCATAATAGGCCCCAACGGCTGCGGAAAGAGCAACATAGTGGACGCCATCAGGTGGGTCCTGGGTGAGCAGAACGCCAGGCATCTTCGCGGCAAGCAGATGGAGGACATTATATTCAACGGCTCGGAGTCCAGAAAGCCCCTGGGCATGGCCGAGGTCGTCCTGACCTTTTCGAATGAGGAAGGGCTCGCGCCGGCGCACTTCGCGAATTTCTCCGAGATAGAGATATCGCGCCGCCTTTACAGGTCGGGCGAGAGTGAATACTACATAAACAGGGTCCAGTCCAGGCTCAGGGACATAGTCGACCTCTTTACCGATACCGGGATCGGGACGCGCGCATACTCCATAATCGAGCAGGGGCAGGTGGGCTGGCTCATAAGCGCAAAGCCCGAGGACAGAAGGACCGTCTTCGAGGAAGCCGCGGGCATAAACAAGTTTAAGCACAAAAAGGACGCGGCTCTACGGAGGCTCGAGTCAACGAGGGAGAACCTCACCAGGGTAAGCGACATCATAAGCGAGGTAAAGCGCCAGCTCAATTCGCTAAACAGGCAGGCCAAGAAGGCCGAGAGGTATAAGGCGCTCCGGGAGGAGCTCAAGGAACTGGAACTTCTTCTTTCGTCGATAGAGCACTCGAGGATGAAAGCGGAGCTTGCCGACCTCGTCAAGCGGCTTGAGGCCGTAAAGGACGAGGAGGTCTCGCTCGGTGCGCTCTCAACAGCGAAGGAGGAGCAGGCAGAGGAGCTCAAGGTCGAGTTCCTTGGCGTTGAGGGCGAGTACAAGGACATACGGGAGAGGTCCTTCGGGCTTGAGCGCTCCATCCAGGACGAGGAGAGGAAGAGCGCGCTCGCCGGGATGAGGGTAGAGGAGCTAAAGAGGGCGGAGGAGCGCCTTTCAACTGAAATTAGCGAGCTTTCAAGCGCAAGGGACGCGGCAGCAGCTGAAATAGAGGCGCTTTCCGCTTCTCTATCGGCCTTGGGGTCAGAGATAGAAGCCGAATCCGGCCTCCTTGCCGGGCATTCGTCGTCATTGGAGAGCATATCGGCCGAGCTAAGGGGCAAGGAAGGGGCGCGCTCAGGGCTGAAGGCAGAATCTCTTAAACTATCCACGAGGCTCACTGAAATACGGCACGCTATACAGAACTGCCTTCGCGAGGAGGAGGACCTTCGCGCAAGGGAAGCGCGCTCCAGAAAAGAGCTTGAGAACGTCTCTATTGAGCTCGCCTCCAAGGAGGGTCCGCTGGGGGCGCTCAAGGCCCGCATAGCCGAGGCGGAATCCGGGAAGGGCGCGATAGAGGCGGAAATAGGGGCCATAAGGTCCAGGCTCGAATCCCTCGAATCCGAGCGGGCCGCAAAAAGCAATGAGGCCCAGAGGGCCAGGGACGAATACTCCAAGGCATCGGCCACGCTCGCCACTCTCGAAGAGATGGAGAGGAACTTCGAAAGCGTAAAGGGCGGGGCAAAGGCCATAATGCAGCGGGCGGACAGGTCGGGCGTCTACGGACTCATTGCCGACTGCATCGAGACAAGCCCAGGATACGAAAAGGCCGTTGAGGCGGTCCTCGCCGACAAGCTCCAGTACGTGCTGGTCGAGAGCGCGAAGGAAGGCATCGAGGCCATAGAGTACCTGAGGTCAAAGGGAGCGGGCAGGGGAAGCTTCGTGCCGGTAAGGGACGCCCGCCCCATGGCGAGCCCTGTTCCGGCCGAGGGCTGGGGCGCTCCCAATATCCGCGCGCTCGGCTCCGAGATGAAGATAAAGAACGGCTACGAGGAGATAGTGAATTATCTCCTGGGTGACGTTTTCCTCGCTGACACTCTTGAGGACGCGCTCTCTGCCTGGAGGGAAAGCGGCGGCTTCCGCGCCTTTGTCACGCCAGAGGGAGACATGATAGACGCGCAGGGCGTCATCACGGGCGGAGGGGCCATCTCCGACGGCGGCATACTCCAGAGGAGGAACGAGACCAGGAAGGTGCGGGCCAGGGCCGGGGAGCTTGAAAAAGCCATAGCCGCCCTTGAAGAGGCGCTACGCTCGGTCCAGGAGTCCATCCAGTCCGAGGGCGCCCGTCTCGAATCCTTAAGGGAAAGGCTCCATGCCGCGGACATAGAAAAAGTTAACCTCTTAAGCGAGCTTAAGAGGGAGGAATCCGAGCTGGAGAGGCTTGGACGCCTTCGGGGCACGCTTCTGGCCGAGGCCTCGCAGGCGGCGGAAAGGCTGCTGCGGATATCCGAAAGAAAGGCCTCGCTCTCTTCGGAGCTGGAAGGGATCGAACGGGAGCTTGCCGAAAAAGAGCGCTCCATAAGCGCCCTATCGGACGAAATAGCCGCGCTCGCCGCAAGAAAAGAAGAGCTCTCGAATATAGTGACCGAGGCCAGGGTGCGGCTTGCGAGCTCCAGAGAGCGCCTGGAGGCTCAGAAGAGGGCGCTTGCCGAGAAAGAGCGCGCGGTAAACGATACCGGGCTTCGGATACAGTCCAGGCAGTCCGACATTGAAAAGGGCCGCGCTGAATCGGAAGAGAAAAAAGAGGAGCTCGCCCTTATAAAGGAGCGGCTCGAAGGCCTCCTCTTGAAGGTCGACGAGATAAAGAAGGAAGAGACGGAAAAGGCTGAGGCGCTCGAGGCCATAACGAGCCAGATAAAGACAGCAGAGCACGAGCTTAAGGAAGTAAAGGCCAGGTATTCAGAGCTCGGCGAGCTCAAGGGCGAACTGACGATAGAGATACGCGAAAAGGAGCTCGCCATCTCGAACCTCATCGAAAGGATGCGGGAGAAGTATTCGTCGGCCGTCGGGGAATTCAGGCCCGCCGAGGGCGAGGCAATCCCGAGCGTCGAGGAACTCGAGGAGAAGCGCTCGGAGATGCGCGAAAAGATAACCTCCCTCGGGGAAGTGAGCCTCTCGGCGCTCGAGGAGTATAACGATCTTGAGCGGAGGCACCAGTTCCTCCTTGACCAGCAGGCCGACCTCACTAAGTCGGTCGAGAGCCTTCATACCGCGATACAGAGGATAAACAGGACGACCCGCGAGAGGTTCAAGACCACCTTCGACGAGATAAACGCGAAGTTCCAGGAGACCTTTCCGAGGTTCTTCAGCGGCGGCAGGGCAGAGCTAAGGCTCACGGACGAATCGGACATACTCGAGGCCGGGGTCGAGATAGTGGCCCAACCCCCGGGCAAGAGGCTCCAGAACATAACGCTACTTTCCGGAGGGGAGAAGGCCCTCACGGCGACCGCGCTCATATTCGCCATATTCCTCATCAAGCCGAGCCCGTTCTGCCTCCTTGACGAGGTGGACGCCCCCCTTGACGACGCGAACATCGACAGGTTCAACCTCTTCGTGAGGGACATGTCGAAGATAAGCCAGTTCCTCCTGATAACACACAATAAAAAGACGATGGAGATGGCCGACTCGCTCTACGGCATCACCATGCAGGAGCCCGGGGTCTCAAAGGTAATTACGCTCAAGTTCTGATACCCCGGCATGCCCCGCGTGTGAAGGAACGCATACCGGCCCCCCAGGAAGAGACCCCCTGAAAAGCATATTGGTCGGAACGCAAGAGAAAAGAAATGGCATTTGACAGCATACTCGAAGACCTCTCAATGAGCGCCGGAGCCAACGGCGCGATCCTCATAGACTGGGACGGAGAGATTGTCGCATCCTGGGCGGCTTCCAGGGACGTCAATATAGACCTCATCGGCGCCCATCATGAGATTATCCTAGACATAGTCAAGGAGGCCGCCTCCCGCCACGACCGGCAGGATGTGAAGCACCTGGCTATAACGACGGACAAGGCCAAGCTCGCCATATCGACCGTGAAGGAAGGCTACTGCCTTGTGGTCGCGCTCGGCAGCGACCGGCCAATGGGAAAGGCCCTCTTCGAATCGAAGAGGGCAGTAGAGAGGATAGAAGAGGAGATGGGCTGAGGGCTGCGCGTTTTTGAGAGCGCGGCTATAAAGCCAGGATAAGTTTAAGCCCTGCCGTATAGTAATTGAACCCCGCGGCGCTCCCTACCGCGTAATTCCCGCCCTCTGCCCGTAGCTCCAGAGCGGCCCTGCCCGCCTTGATACCCACGGCCCCCGTGCCTCCCCAGAAGAAGTCGTTATCTTCACCGGCATTTCTCTTAAAAGACTGATAGCCCAGGTAGGGCTCTAAAACCGCGTATAAAGCCTCTTTCTCGCAGCGCAAGGCCGCCAGGACCTGGTGGGATACGAACCAATCCGGGTCGAAGTACCCGTTTGCGGCCTGCCTATCGAAATCGAGGTATCTTAACCTGTAGCCGATATCTATCCTCGGGTTGCCGGGCCTCAATGCGTACATCGGGGTTATGCTCAGGTCTACTGCCGAGTTGTCGTCCGAATAGCGCCTTAAGCTTACGGCTCCGTTAAGGCTCGCCTTGCCGTACGCCCTTGAAGCGGCAGCCGAATAGTCAGCGAGCCTTATCCGGTTCTCTATGAGGAGGGCCGTGTCCGTGAGGGCGTCTTTCGAGACGCTTGCAGATATGTCCCAGCCGTTCAATTTCCCGGAGGCGCTGATATGGCCTGTCAGAAAGCGGCTCCCGCCCATTGAGACGACCCCTGCGCCTGCACCGGCTGTAAGGGCCTCGAAAAGCCTGCCTGTAACGGAAAGATGGGACGCCTCGGCGTCGTTTCGGCGGAAGTCATCCCTGGCCCTTGCGCTCCTTAAGCCGAGAGCCGCCCGGTGGCTGAAAACCGGGAAGGAATAGACTAGAGCGTACCTGGATACCCGGTTCGAGTCCGAGTCGCCGTAATAGCTTGAGACGGCGTCGAAGCCGGGTGCTGCGGCCCCTCTCAGGGCGCGCTTGAGACTCTCAAGCTCCTTTTCCTGAGCTTCGTACCCCGGCTTAAGCCCTTTCACGCTTTCGGCTGCCGCTTTCATCTTTCCGCTCCCCAGGAGCGCGTATGAGAGGCCTACCCGCGCGTCGAAGTCCTCGCCGCCCGCAAGGACCTCCTCGTATGCGGAGATGGCCTCCTGAAATCTGCCCTGCCATCTCAATATGTTCCCTTTTATTACCAGGGATTCCCTGTCGCCCGGCGCGAGCGCGAGCGCGGCGTCTATCCCGGAGGCGGCCTCTTCGAGCCTCTCGGCCCATGAAAGGACCCTTGCAAGCGGCTTAAGCACCTCGGTTGACGGTTCCTCTTCCCTGAGAATCGAAAGCTCGTTGATTGCGCCCTGAAGGTCGCCTCCCCAGGACATGATTACAGCCATCCTGGTCCGCTCATCCCGCGTAAATGCGTTCCGTGAAATGGACAGCGCCTTTGCGTATTCCCCGGCAGCGCCCCTGTAGTCCTCTTTTTGAGCCAGTCCATCACCTGCCTTCCTATGCTCCATGGCCGGCGTTTCCGGCCCTTCCCCGAAGGCCTGCCCCGGGGTAAAAGCCCCTATTGAGGCGAAGACCAGAAAAATGGCAAGGATTGCAGACATGAAGCCCGCGCGCTTTTCAATGTCCATCGAACGGCTCCTTGAATCATGGATTTTGTGCCTTATTGTCGAGCCTTTCCTGCGGGGCGTTGAACCCCGTCTTCCTCACATAATCCCACTTACTCTCTTTTTTGAAGAGGAACGATAGCACGGCCCCGGTCCTCCAGAACGCGAGGAGCTGCCTGTACCCGAAGTTCTCTATCACGCCGTAAAGGAGGAGCGTAAGCACGTCACGCGACCGCTGGTACCTCCTGTATGAAAGCTCCTCGAGGAAGAGCGCCGCAATAGAGAAGAATATCCCCACGAGCACGGCCATGAGAAGAAAGAGCGCGAAGAAGCCCTCGTTCACGAATCCGGCAAGGAAAGAGACCGTGACCACGAAGTAGCCCGCGACCTCGATGACCGGTCCCAGGAGCTCGACGCCGAGCTGATAGGGGAGGGCGAAGAGCCCTATGCGTCCGTACCGCGGGTTAAAGAGCATGCCGCGATAGATGTAAAGGGTCTCGGCAAGCCCGACGTGCCACCTCCTCCTCTGCTTCCTCAGGGTCCGGAGGTCCTTGGGCGCCTCGGTCCAGCATATGGGATCGGGAACGAAGTTGATCCTGTACCTTTCGCCCTGCTCCCTCAGGTATTTATGGAGCCGCACAACCAGTTCCATGTCCTCCGCCACGGTCTCCCTGAGGTAGCCGCCGACCGCCAGGACCGTCTTCTTGTGGAACATGGAAAAGGTGCCGGATATTATGAGGAGAGAATTAAGCTGGCTCAAGCCCGCCCGCCCGAAGAGGAAGCTCCGGATGTACTCGACAATCTGGAATCTCGAAAGAGAGTCCGTTGGGAGCTTGACTTGAGCGACCCTGCCTGCCGCGACCTCGGAGCCGTTCGCTATCCTTACGATGCCGCCCGTCGCCCTCACCAGCTCCGGTTCCTCTATGATGGGGCGCATTAGCCTCGTAATGGCGCTCTCCTCGAGCACGGAGTCGGCGTCGACCGAGCAGAAGTAAGGCGCCCTCGATACGTTTATGCCCACGTTCAGGGAGTCGGCTTTGCCCCCGTGCTCCTTATCGACCACTATGAGCTTCGGAAAGGCGGGATTGAGGTAGAATCCCTTCACCCTGCTCGTAGGGAGGGTCTGGCGGTATATGACGTTGTTCCTTGAAAGTCCGAAGCCCTTTATGAGGCTTTCGAGGGTCGAATCCTTTGAGCCGTCGTTTACTACTATGACCTCGTAGCCCGGGTATTCGAGATTCAGAAGCGATCTTACAGACTCGACGATATTGGCCTCCTCGTTATGGGCGGCCATTATGACGCTTGCGGGGGGCGCAACCGAATGGTGTATGGATTTCTGGTACCTGCCGTACTCGAGCCGGGAAAGATGAGTAAGGACCATGCCGGACGCGAGCACGAGGAGGAGGAGATAGACCCCGTTCGCGGCGAAATAGTACGCCAGGACGAAATAATTGAACCAGGATATGAGCGTCAGTCCAATTTCCATATACAGAGCTATCGGCTCAAGGCTCCGGCCTCTCCGGCCGGGCGGCCCCGGAGCGCCAGGATCATGTCACGGGCCTTTTCGACGCCTTCGTCCCTTACGCCTGAGGCGCCTCCTGAAAGTGCGTAGAGCTCATTTTCGAGCCTCCACTGGCTCAGGGTCGAAAGTATTCCCGCCATTTCGAGGAGGCAGTCTTCCCTGATCTCGTTCCTGTCTTCCGCCCCCTGCTCCGGGTCCAGGGGGCGGGGCCTGCCTTCGAGCATTGAGACCAGGTTTTTGTACACGCCGGCCCTGCAGAGGTCGTCGAGGGCCTGGTCCTTTGCGTACTTGTCCGGAATGTCGAGGAAGATATTGAGGAGCTCGACATAGCCCTTTTTCCCGAGCCGGAGGAGGGACTCGGAGGCCGCTGCCCTGACCTGCCAGTTCCTGTCGCAGACCGAGTCCTTGAGGGGCATGAGCGCAGACCCGTCCCCGATAAGACCGAGCGCCCTGGCGCTATGGAGGCGAGTTACCCAGTCCTCGTCGTTCAGCCCCCGGATGAGTTCCGGAACGGCATCCCTGTGCCGGAGCTTCCCAAGGCCCTTTGCCGCCTTGGCCCTTACCTCGTGCTCCGGATCGGAGAGCATGCGCGTAAGCTCGGGGGCCGCGCCCCTGTCCCCGATCTCCCCGATGATGTCGAGCATGGCCGCGCGCACGCGCCAATCCGGGTTCTTCAGTTCCAGAAGAAGTTCTCGGAGGACCGCCGGGCCGAAGGAGATGATGGCGGATTTAAGGACTCGTACCGAGACCTCCTCCTCGCGGGCAAGGGTGTGCTTGAGCATCGTAATCAGGTGGGGTATCGCGCCCTCGTCCCTTATCGCGCCGAGAGCGTTGACCGCCATGAGCTTCAGGTCCCTTCTCCTGCTGCCCATGGCCTCCAGCAGGTGCGGGACCGCGGCCGTATATCTTATCTCACCTAGCTTCTCGGCAGCGAGCGCCCGCTCCCACCTGTTCCCGTTCTTGAGTTTTCGTATGTAATGGCGCGCATATCCAAGAGACTCGAAAAGCCTTGCGGCCTCGTCCCTGCCAGTTTCGGAATTCAGGACCCTGAAAAGGACCTCCTCGACGGCCGTCCATGCAGGAGAGCCTGGCTTATGCGAATAGGGCTCCGTATCCTCAACGTGCCTGCCCGCGCTCAAGTGCGTAAGGAGCGGCGCAAACCTCTCCCTTTCGCTATCCAGGCGCCTGTACTTGCGCGTCATGTACATCCTTCGCGCAAGCACGACGACAAGGGATGCGGCGATAAGTACGACTACGGTCCAGATGGCAAGATATAGAAGTATGAACGACAACTACTCACCCCTGCCAGACTTTATATTATTTTCCCCTTAAAATACAATATCTTATTCATTAAATAAGAAAACTTCCAGTTTATCCCCTAAAGGGTTGAACACATTGCTGCTTGCGGCAGGATATTTCATCGGGTTCTTCTGGCAGGGAGGGATGCCCTGAATAGAGTGGTACGGGAGATAAAATGCAGAGTCATTTACCAAAATAAAAATGCGAAAATAAAAAAGAGGGGGCGAGCCTTAAGAACGCCCCCTCTTTCTTCCGGTTTTGATGCTTTATCCTACTATCTTCATCGTGACCTGGCGCTTGCCCTTGGCTGGCATGGGATGCCGTATCTCGGCTTGCGCGGCCGCGAGTCTCGCTATGGGGACCCTGAAAGGAGAGCACGAGACGTAATCGAAATAGTTCAGATGGCAGAACCTGACGGAATCCGGGTCGCCGCCGTGCTCGCCGCAGATGCCTATCTTGAGCTTCTCCTTTTTCGCCCTGCCCTTCATTATCGCGAGCTTTATGAGAAACCCGACCCCGTCCTGGTCAATGGACTGGAAGGGGTCGCCCTTCAGTATCCCGGTCTTCTTCTCGTCTATGTAGTCCGGCAGGAACCTGCCCGCGTCGTCTCTGGACATGCCGAGGGTCATCTGCGTGAGGTCGTTCGTGCCGAATGAGAAGAAGTCCGCTTGCTCCGCTATCTGGTCGGCCAGGAGCGCGGCCCTCGGCACCTCTATCATGGTGCCGATCAGGAACTCTACCGTTATCTCCTGCTCCCGCATTACATCGGATGCTATTTCCCTGGCCCTTGCCGCGAGTATCTGAAGTTCCTTGGCGTCTATTATGAGTGGGAGCATTATCTCGGGGAATACCTTTATCCTCTTCCTCTTGCAGTCGCAGGCGGCCTCTATTATGGCGCGGACCTGCATGTCGAGGATCTCCCTGTAGGTGATGAGGAGCCTGGAGCCCCTGTGCCCGAGCATGGGGTTCGCCTCATGCAGGCGCTCTATCCGGCGCTTTACCTGATGGAAGGGCACCTTGAGCTTGTTCGCGAGCTGCTTCTGCTCGCTCTCGGTATGGGGAACGAACTCATGGAGCGGCGGGTCTATAAGCCTTATTGTAACGGGTTTTCCGTCCATGGCCCTGAATATGCCCACGAAGTCCTTTCTCTGGAAAGGCAGGAGCTCGTAGAGGGACTTCTTCCTGGTCTTCTGGTCTTCCGAGATTATCATCCGCTGGATGGCGAGCCTCCGCTCTTCGGTGTCGAAGAACATGTGCTCGGTCCTGCAAAGGCCTATGCCCTCGGCCCCGAGCCTTATCGCGTTCTCGGCGTCATAGGGAGTATCGACGTTCGTGCGGACCTTGAGGCTCCGGGTCTCGTCAGCCCACCGCATGAGCGTGTGGTAGGCCTCCGGCAGCTCCGGCTTTATGAGGTTCATGGAGGCCTTGAAGACCTCGCCGGTCGAGCCGTTTATGGTAATGTGGTCACCCTCCTTGAGGACGGTCCTCCCGACGGTGACGGTCTTGGCGTTGTAGTCTATGTTCAGGTCCTCGCATCCGACTATGCAGCACTTGCCCCATCCCCTTGCGACGACCGCCGCGTGGGAGGTCTTGCCGCCGGTGGCGGTGAGTATGCCCTTTGCCGCGTGCATTCCGCCCACGTCCTCGGGGCTCGTCTCTTTCCTTACGAGGATAACGGCCTTGCCCTCGGCGGTCCGGTCCTCGGCGTCCTTGGCGGTGAAGACTATCGAGCCCGTGGCCGCTCCGGGCACGGCGGCTATGCCTGTGGCGAAGAGGTTCTGCTGGAGGGTCTCTATTGGTATCTTGGGGTCTATTACGGGGTAGAAGAGCCCCTCGATATCCTTGTCGGATATCCTGAGTATCGCGTCCTTCTTGGTTATGAGCTTCTCCTTCACCATGTCCACGGCTATCCGGAAGGCCGCCATGGGGGAGCGTTTCCCGGCCCTTGTCTGGAGGATGTAGAGTTTCCCTGTCTCTATGGTGAACTCTATGTCCTGCATGTCTTTATAGTGCCGTTCGAGCTTTTTCCTGACTTCAAGGAGCTCCTTGTAGACCTTGGGCATGCGCTTCTGGAGATCGGATAGGTGTAGCGGCGTCCTTATGCCGGCTACCACGTCCTCGCCCTGCGCGTTCATCAGGAGGTCGCCGTAGAAAATATTATCGCCGGTATTCGGCTCCCTCGTGAAGCAGACGCCGGTGCCCGAATTCTCGCCCATGTTGCCGAAGACCATCTGGACGATGTTCACGGCGGTCCCAAGCAGGCCGTTTATCTTCTCGACCCTCCTGTATGTAACTGCCTTTTCCGCCATCCACGAGCCGATGACGGCGTTTATCGCGCCCTCGAGCTGCGCCTTTGATTCCTGCGGGAAGGGCTTTTTCGTGTGCTCCTCGTAGACCTTCTTCAGGCGCGGTATGAGCTCTTCCAGTTCCTGCTCGTTTACGTCGGTATCGAGCACCGGGCGGGACCTGGGTATGTGGAGCCTGAGCCTGGTCTTCCTCTCCTTTATGTCGTCGAACTCGTAATCGAACCTGTGCCTCGGCACCCCCATCGCCGTAGAGCCGTACATGGTTATGAAGCGCCTGTAGGCGTCGAGGGCGAACCTCCTGTTCCCCGTTTTCTTTGCGAGCCCTTCGACCGAGGAGTCGTTAAGGCCGAGGTTGAGGATTGTCTCCATCATGCCGGGCATGGACCTTGCCGCGCCCGAGCGGACGGAAACGAGGAGCGGGTCCTCCGGGTCGCCGACCTTCTTGCCGGTGAGCCTCTCAAGCCTCTTTATGTTCTTTTCGAGCTCAATATGGAAGCCCTGGGGGTATTTCCGGTCGTTCTTGTAGAAATAATCGCAGACTTCGGTGGTGATGGTGAAGCCGGCAGGCACGGGTAGACCGATGTTCGTCATCTCCGCGAGACCGGCGCCCTTGCCTCCGAGGAGGTCCTTCATGTCCCCCCTGCCTTCGGCCTTTCCGCCGCCGAAAAAGTAGACGTATTTCTTGGCCATAAGAAATATCCTCCGGTATATGTCGCTAAAATTGATCTTTTCCCCGGACCTGCGTCAAGCCTGGAAATAAAAAATGCTCACATATTTCCATATATGCTCCGCTTTTTATTCCCGGCCTTCCTTGATTGCGGGGAAAATCTCTAATTTTAGAGGTTGCCTCAAAGAGTCGGTATCATTTGGGGGGGAACCCGCCTTCATGCCTCCAGGGGCGCTTCATGGGGTTCCTGATTCAAAACATTGAGATTAGCAAAATTAAAAGTGAATGTCATTAAAAATTGGGTAAAAAACGACATAAAAAGCCCTGGCCGGGCGGGCTCGGCCGAACTGTTAAACTCCTTGACACACTTACGAAACCTTCGGTATTATTTAATATTGACCAAATAAGTATACACCCTATTTCTACGCCTTGCACCCTGGAAAGCCTCGGTTTTCAGGTCTTTTGGGCGGTTATCCGGGGTTGTTTTTTATCGTATTCTCAAGCTTTAGGGAAAGAGGAAAGATGGCACAGGAACAGAGACCGGTCTATATAGAAGACGAGATGAAAAAGTCCTACCTGGACTACGCCATGTCGGTCATCATCGGCAGGGCGTTGCCCGACGTGAGGGACGGCTTGAAGCCGGTCCACAGGAGGATACTCTACGCCATGCACGAGATGGGGGTAGAGTGGAACAAGCCCTACAAGAAGTCCGCCCGCGTGGTCGGAGACGTGATAGGTAAGTACCACCCCCACGGAGATTCCGCGGTCTACGACGCCATCACAAGGATGGTGCAGGACTTCTCGCTCCGGTACCCGCTCATAGACGGCCAGGGTAACTTCGGCTCCATAGACGGCGACCCGCCCGCGGCCATGAGGTACACGGAAGTCAGGATGGCGAAGCTCGCGAGCGAGCTCCTGAAGGACATCGAGAAGGAGACGGTCGATTTTCAGCCGAACTATGACGAGTCCTTGAAGGAACCGGTCGTCCTCCCGGCGGCCTTCCCCTGCCTCCTTGTGAACGGCTCATCCGGCATAGCGGTCGGCATGGCGACCAACATGCCGCCCCACAACCTCTCCGAGATAATCGACGCGCTCATATACATAATCGGCAAGCCCGAGGCGACGGTCAAGGAGCTCATGCAGCTCGTCCCGGGGCCGGACTTCCCGACCGCCGGGTTCATAAGCGGCAGGAAAGGCATAAGGGACGCCTACGAGACCGGCAGGGGGGTGCTGCAGCTACGCGCCAAGGCGAGCATTGAGAAGAACCCCCGGACAGGCCGCCAGGCGATAGTCATAACCGAAATACCGTACCAGGTCAACAAGTCCAAGCTCATAGAGAGCATCGCCGAGCTCGTGCGCGAAAAGAAGGTGGAGGGCATCTCGGACGTCCGGGACGAGAGCGACCGCGAGGGCATGAGGATCGTGGTGGAATTGAAGAAGGACGAGGTCGCCGAGGTGATCCTCAATAACCTCTACCACCACACCCAGATGAAGACCTCCTTCGGCATAATAAACCTCGCGATAGTCGACGGCCAGCCCAGGGTGCTCCCCCTCGGGCAGCTACTTAAGGAGTTCGTCCGGTTCAGGAAAGAGGTGGTCGCGAGAAGGACCGTCTTCGAGCTAAGGAAGGCGAGGGAGAGGGCCCACATATTGGAGGGCCTGAAAATAGCCCTCGACAACCTGGACGCGGTCATAAAGCTCATACGCGCCTCGAAGAGCCCGCAGGAGGCCAAGTCCGGCCTCGTAAAGAATTTCAAGCTCTCGGATATACAGGCCCAGGCCATCCTGGACATGAGGCTCCAGAGGCTCACGGCCCTCGAGAGGGACAAGATAATCGAGGAGTACCGGGAGATCCTTAAGCTCATAAAGATGCTCGAAGAGAGGCTCGCCAGCGAAAAGCTCCTGATGGCCGTGGTCGTTGATGAATTGAAGGACATAAGGGAGCGGTTCGGAAGCGAGCGAAGGACCCAGATAGTCGACGAGGCCGGGGAGATAACTCTCGAAGACATCATCGCCGAAGAGGACATGGTAGTCACCATAACGAGCGGCGGCTACATAAAGAGGAACCCCACCAGCCTCTTCAAAATTCAGAAACGGGGCGGCAAAGGGAAGACCGGCATGACCACCAAGGAAGAGGATTTTGTCTCGAACCTCTTCATAGCCTCGACCCACAGCTATATCCTCTTCTTTACGGACAAGGGCAAGGCCTACTCGCTCAAGGTCTATGACATACCGCAGGCCGGGAGGGCCGCCAAGGGCAAGGCCATTGTAAACATCCTGAACATCGCCCAGGGCGAGCACATAACCGCCTTCCTCCCTGTCCGCGAGTTCAGGGAAGGCAACTTCATTACCATGGCTACCGCCCACGGGGTCATCAAGAAATCCGACCTCATGAGCTTCTCCCACATACGCTCGGGCGGGCTCATAGCCGTGAGCCTCGACGAGGGCGACAGCCTCATTGCCGCCCGCCTGACCGACGGGAAGACGGACCTCTTCCTGGGGACACGCCTCGGCCAGGCCATAAGGTTCCACGAGGATGAAGTGAGGGAGATGGGGCGCCAGGCCAGGGGCGTAAAGGGCATTAAGCTCGACGAGGGCGACCGCGTAGTCTCCATGGAGACGGTCGAGGAGAACTCGACCGTGCTTACCGTCACCGAGAACGGTCACGGCAAGAGGACGGAGTTTGCCGAGTACCGGGGCCAGGGAAGGGGCGGAAGCGGCCTCATAAACATCAAGATAACAGAGAAGAACGGGCCTGTTGCCGGCATAGTCAAGGTAACGGACGCGGACGAACTGATGATTTCCACGAGCTCCGGGAAGATCATCAGGATAGCCATGAAGGACGTCCCGGTCATAGGCAGGAACACCCAGGGCGTCAAGCTCATGGACATAGAAAAAGGCGAGCACATATCCGGAATGGCCCCCATAGCCGAAAAGGACGATTCCGGCGAGGCGGAAGAGGAGTGAGCCGCTCTGGCCGGCGGGCCGGAATGCAGGCCCTTGAAATGGCGGAGAGGGCCTTAAAAGGACGGGGCTGATGGGACGGATTACCGTGCTCGGGGCAGGGAGCTGGGGGACAACACTCGCCCAGGTGCTGGCCCTTAAAGGCAAAAAGGTAAGCCTCTGGGCAAGGGAGGAGGAGGTCAGGGCCTCCATCGCCGAAAGGCGCGAGAACAGTATGTATCTGCCGGGGGTGGAGCTCTCTTCGGGCATAACCCCTTTCACAAGCATTAAAGAGGCCCTCGACGGCTCGGATTTTGTCGTAAGCGTTATTCCATCCCACGGCCTGAGGGGCGTTTTCACCGAGGCCAGGGACTTTATCGCTGACGGCTCTCTCATCGTAAGCGCCACCAAGGGCATAGAGGAGGGAAGCATGATGACCCCTGCAGGGGTCATCTCCGAGGCCCTTTCAGGCAAACCCTTTTTCTTCGCGGTCCTCTCCGGGCCCTCTTTTGCAAAAGAGGTGAGCCGAATGCTCCCCGCGGCCCTGTCCGCCGCATCCGCTTCCATTGAATCAGCTCGCAGGGTGCAGGAAGAGTTCTCAACGAACTATTTCAGGGTCTATACGAACGACGACGTGACAGGGGTCGAGCTCGGCGGCGCTCTTAAGAACGTGGTGGCCATAGCCTCGGGCATATCCGACGGGCTGGGGCTCGGCCATAACGCCAGGGCCGCGCTCATCACGAGGGGCCTTGCCGAAATGGCGCGGCTGGGGGTGAAGATGGGCGCCCGGAGAGAGACCTTCTCGGGCCTCTCGGGACTTGGAGACCTGGTCCTCACCTGCACAGGGCCCTTGAGCAGGAACTATTCGGTCGGCGTCTCTATCGGCAGGGGCGAGGCAATAGGCGACATAACCGGCCGCATGCTCGAAGTGGCCGAGGGCGTCAAGACCTCGCGGGCGGCAAGGGAGCTTGCCTCCGGAAACGGCGTCGAGATGCCTATTACCGAGGCGGTATATAGCGTTATTTACGAAAGGAAGCAGCCCAGGGAGGCGGTGCTCGAGCTCATGGGCCGCAACCTCAAAGGCGAGTAATCGCTCTCCCGCCAGTCCCCGTTTTTTTTCTACCCGGCCTATTCAAAATGGGCTAAAATATTCCAGCATTCGTCCGATAAGAGTAAATATCCAGAAAAGCGAAAAGTATTTTCTTCCGCGTATTGGATGCGGGAGTGCGCGTAAACTCAGCCTGAAAGGGGCTTGCTGCGGGTCCGTTAACCTAATCCCAAGCGCTCTGTAGCGGTATGCTCAAGAAAAGCCTACATTCCAGGATACTCGTCCTAATCATCGGGCTCATCACCTTCGGCGTCGTCATCTCCATATACTGGGAAATCAGCAACAAGGAAAGGGAGCTCCTGGAGGAGAAGCTCCGGGCCTCCCGGTTCATGGCCCAGCCCATCCTTACCGCCATCTACGAGGACATGATAGAGGAGAGGGCGGATCTCGCGCGCCACCTTATAAACTCCTTGAGCAAGACGCCCGGCATCGAAAGCGTCTATATAGTAAGGAGCAACGGCACCGAGGAGGCCTTCAAGGACCTTAAGACCATAAGGGCGGTCGAGAAGGAATTCGGCGAGATACGGCCGGAATGGCTGGCGGGCCACCCCGACATGGAAGAGAGCCCTCGGGCCAGGGGCGTCGACGACCCGGAGTTCAGGGACGCGCTCGCGAAGTTCCGAAAGGACTGGCAAAGGGGCGAGGTATACTACATAGACAGGAACGGCGATGAGCCGCTATTCACCTACCTCCAACCGATTGAAAAGAAGCCCAAGTGCAAAAGCTGCCATGTGAGCGAGGACGCCAGGGGCATACTCGTCATAAGGACCCCCCTTTCCGACATGTACGGGATGCTCTCGCAAAGCCGGAACCAGTGGATCCTCTCCGGCATCTTCGCAATAGGCATTGGCGGGATACTCCTATCGCTCCTCATCCGGAAATCCATTACAGGCCCCATCAGGAAGAACGTAGAGATAATAAGGCGGATAGCGGACGGCGAGGCCGGCATAAACGAGCGGATAAACGTCGAGGCCGAGGACGAGATAGGGTATCTGGCCAAGGCCTTCAACAGCATGCTCGACTCGCTTGAGAAGAGGGCAGAGGAGAACACAAAGCTATTCGGGCTCGTCATGAAGAGCAAGGAGGAGTGGGTCGCGACCTTCGACGCCATCCAGGACCTCATCTCCATACACGATAACGAGTACAAGATAATAAAGATAAACAAGGCGCTCGCCCGTAAGTTCAATTCCACTCCCGAGGAGCTAATCGGGAGGAAGTGCTACCAGCTCCTTTACTGCAGGCACGAGCAGAAGGAGATGTGCCCCCATTCGAGGACCCTTGCCACGGGCGAGGTGGCCAACGCCGAGGTGGAAGACCTCGTCTTCGACGGGAGCTACAAGATAACCACCTTCCCGGTCTTCAACGCCGAGGGCAAGGTATGGGCTAGCGTGCACGTCGCCAGGGACATAACTCACGAGAAGCTGCTGCGCGAGCAGCTCCTTCACTCGGAGAAGCTATCGAGCTTGGGGAAGCTCGTCGCCGGGATCGCGCATGAGCTCAATAACCCCCTCATGGGCATTATGGGCTTCAGCCAGATACTCATGGACACGCCAGGGGATAAAAAGCTCGACGACATCAAAGACAAGCTCCGGAAGATCTACCACGAGTCGCTCCGGACGGCAAAGATAGTGCAGAACCTCCTCACCTTTGCCAGGGCCAAGAAGACCGAGAGGGAATACCACAGCATAAACGAGATAATCAGGCACACGATAGAGCTCCGGGAGTATTCGCTAAAGGCCAACAACATCCAGGTCTCCCTGAAGCTCGAGAACGGGCTTCCGAGGACCATGGTCGACCTCTTCCAGATGCAGCAGGTCTTCATTAACATCATAAACAACGCCGAAGACGCGATGGTCGCGAAGAAGGGCAAGGGGCGGCTCGAGATATCCACCCGCGTGGAACGAAAGAGGATCGTGATCTCATTCCAGGACGACGGGCCCGGAGTTTCCAGGGACGTCATACACAAGGTCTTCGACCCGTTCTTCACGACCAAGGACGTGGGCAAGGGCACGGGCCTCGGCCTCTCCATAACCCACGGCATAGTGACCGAGCACGGCGGCTCCATAGAGATCACGAGCCCGGAAGAGGGGGGGGCCGTTGTCACAGTCGAGCTCCCGGTAGTTGAGATGGCGCAATGGATAAGCAAGTCCGGGAAGCTCGCCGAGGCCGGGGAAGTCGCGGCCTCTGGGAAAAAGGTCCTCATCGTAGACGACGAGAAGTCCATAAGGGAGACCCTCGAGGACATCTTCACGAGGGAGGGCTTCAGGGTAGAGACCGCGAGGGACGGAAGGGAGGCCCTTGATATTCTGGATAAGGAGAAAGTGGCCCTGGTCGTTACCGACCTTAAGATGCCGGGCTACGGCGGGACCGACCTCTATGACAACATACTTAAGAAACACGCCTACCTTAAAGACAAGGTCATAATCCTTACCGGAGACGTCTTCAGCCAGGAGGCAAAGGATTTCCTTTCCGGAAGCGGCTGCCCCTGCGTATTGAAGCCCTTTGAGCCCAAAAAGCTCATCGAGATCGCCAGGGAGCTCCTGAAGTAGCTTTCATCCGAAATTCTTATGCTATACTGATTGGGCAACGTCTGAAATTGATCTTTTCCCCGGGCTCTGCGTAGTTACTGGGATAAAAATGCTCACATATTATCCTTATATGCTCCGCTTATTATTCCCGGCCTTCCGGGAAAAGCGGGAAAATCTCTCTAATTTTTAGAGGCTGTTCGGATAAAAAACCGGGTCCGACCGGGGACTCCGGAAACTCCCCTTGATGGAATAAGCCTATTATGTTAGAAAGTTAAGGGGCGGGGAGGCATATTCCCCGGAGGCAGGTCGTTTTCCCAGCCGGCTAATCGAATATTCAGAGGGGCAGGACAGGCGCGCTTAAAAACACCCTTTGCACCCTTTTCGAACCACCCTTCAAAAGGCTTAGAGGCGATCTATCCCGGAAGTAATTTCCGGTTTTGGATCGCCCTGAAACATATCAAAAAAAGTTTGACCGGAAGCGGCGAAAGGAGGTTTTTCAATGGATTTCAAGTCCGTCGGCAGTCTCTATGACGCCCTCAAGGGCGCCGTGAAGGAGGTCAAGGAGGGGGCGGTCGAGGTCCTCGACGAGAAGCTCGTCCGGGGCGCGGTCATAGACAAGCTCGTCTACAACGCCGTCTTCAGCTCCAATGAGGAGGTGCGGGATGTATCGAGGAGGCTCATAAAGTACATCGGCCTGAGCCTTGGCATACGCTCAGCATCCATACAGGGCCTTTACGAGGCCATGGGCAGGGGCGAATGCGGGGGCTTCACGGTGCCGGCCATAAACATCCGCGGCCTAACATACGACACTGCCCGGGCTATTTTCAGGTCGGCCCAGAGAAATAACTCGGGCACCTTCATATTCGAGATAGCAAAGAGCGAGATAGGATACACCGAGCAGAGGCCTGCGGAATACACGGCCTGCTGCCTGGCGGCCGCCATAAAGGAAGGGTGGAGGGGCCCGGTTTTCCTTCAGGGCGACCACTTTCAGATAAACGCGAAGAAATACGTTCAGGACAGGGAAGCCGAGATAAGGGACCTTAAGAAGCTTATAAAAGAGGCGATAGACGGGGGATTTCTTAATATTGACATAGACGCCTCGACGGTCGTGGACCTTACAAAGCCGACCGTTATCGAGCAGCAGAGGCCAAACTTCGAGACAACAGCCATCCTTACGGACTACATAAGGGAGAACGAGCCAAAGGGCGTGACCATCTCTGTTGGCGGAGAGATAGGCGAGGTGGGCGGCAAGAACTCGACCGAGGAGGAGCTCAGGGCCTTCATGGACGGCTTCCTTGCGGCCCTGCCCAAGGGCAAAAAGGGCATAAGCAAGATAAGCATACAGACCGGCACCTCGCACGGAGGGGTCGTGCTGCCGGACGGCACCATTGCCAAGGTGAAGGTCGATTTCGACACCATTGCCAGGCTTTCGAAGGTCGCGAGGGAGGCATATCACCTCTCAGGGGTGGTCCAGCACGGCGCATCGACGCTCCCGGACGACGCCTTCGACCTCTTTACCAAGAACGGGGCCTCAGAGGTGCACCTCGCGACCGGCTTCCAGAATATAATCTATGACAACCCGGCTTTCCCCGAAGACCTCAAAAAAGATATATACAGGCACCTTGCCGATAAGCACTCCGACGAGAGAAAGCCCGCTGATACCGAAGAGCAGTTCATCTACAAGACGAGGAAGAAGGGCTTCGGCCCGTTCAAGGATAAGATCTGGACCCTCGACGAGGACAGGAAAAAGGCCATAGCCGCGGAGACGGAGAAGAAACTCGACCTCTACTTCCGGACGCTTAATGCCCGGAACACGAAAGACCTCGTCTCCAAGTACGTAAAAGGCAACCCCTAAAAATTGACCTTTTCCCCGGCCTTCCTTGATTTCGGGAAAGATCTCTGATTTTTAGAGGTTGCCTAAAATAATGAAATACGGCGCGGCCCCATGTTATAATGGCCGCACAAGACTTGAAAGGAGTACGGGATCCAGATGATAGCGGCAACGCAATTGAGAGTAGGGATGACGATCCTCTTTAACGGGGAGCCGTACAGGGTCGTGTCCGTGCAGCATATAACGCCCGGGAACTGGCGCGGCATGGTGCAGACGAAATTGAAGCACCTGAAGACCGGTTCGAGCGTGGAGAACAGGTTCCGCTCGGAGGACAAGCTCGAGAAAGCCCACCTCGAGCAGCACGAGATGGAGTACCTCTATAACGACGGCGACGACTACCATTTCATGAATAGCGAGAACTACGAGCAGGTCTCGCTCTCGAAGGAGATACTCGGGGACAACACCTTCTACCTCATCCCGAATATAAAGTTCATGGTCGAGTATTATAACGGCGCGCCCGTGGGAGTTGACCCGCCGAAGGTCGTGGAGCTTAAGGTCGTGGATACTGCCCCGTTTATGAAGAGCGCGACCGTTACAGCTTCCCAGAAGCCCGCGACGCTGGAGACCGGACTCGTCGTGAACGTGCCAGGTTTCATAGAGTCAGGGGAGGTCATAAGGGTCGATACGACCGAAGGAAGGTATCTCGAAAGGGCGAAGGCGGCGCAGTAAGGCGCATAAAGCCCCTGGAATTAAGAAAAGCCCCGCCCGGAAACGGACGGGGCTTTTTGTATTTTAGGGCGGGCAAAATTTTTCTGCTCAAACATTTTCGCAAAAAGCCTTTTATCGCGCTGCCGCGCTCTTTTTGGGCATAAGGCTCCGCTCTCTTTCCGCCTCCTTCCTCCGGGCTCGGCCCTCCCCCATCCCTATGTTCGCTCCGCCTTATGCCCGGGGTTGTTTTAAATGCAAAAACAAAAGCGCTGTGAGATTTTTGTCTTTAACAAACCCCGGAGGGTAGGCGAGCGTAGCATAAGGGAGGAAGAGCGTGAACGGGCCGGGGCAGTCAGGAGCGAAGCGACTTTAGGGGCCCGTTGAAGCTTCCCGGCGTAACGCCGGGAAGCTCCGACACAAGAGGAAGATTTCCGGATTTGCATCCGCTCGCTCGACCCCGAAAAA